>JANNKX010000096.1:0-3260 GCA_031396505.1 Rhodobacterales bacterium | reverse complement strand
CCCGCCGACATCGCTATGCAGATCGGCAGCCAGTGGTGGTGCCTGCGTCGGCGCACCGTGGAATGGGTGCTGGATTTCATCGCCAAACGGCGCGACGTGATGCGGTTTTTCCGCACCACGTGGATACCGGATGAGACGTTCTTTCAGACTCTGGTCAAACATCTGGTGCCCGACCATGAAATCCGGTCGCGCACCCTGACGTTCCTGATGTTCTCGGACTATGGCATGCCGGTCACCTTCTACAATGACCAGTACGACCTTCTTCTCAGCCAGGATTATCTGTTCGCCCGCAAAATCAGCCCCGATGCCGCCCATCTGAAAGAACGGCTGGGCAACCTTTATGCCGCCAAAAACGTGCGCTTCCAAATCTCCAACGAAGGCCGCAGCCTGCATGCTTTTCTCACGGAACGCGGGCGCAATGGCCGCCGCTTTGCCGCCCGTTTCTGGGAGACCGAGGCGAGCGTTGGCCGTGAACGCAGACTGATGATGGTGACATGCAAGAAATGGCATGTGGCCAAGCGGTTGGTGGAGCGCGTGCGGCAGGTCACCAATCTGCCCTGCGTCGACTATCTGTTCAACGAGTCCGCAACCGATTTGCCCGACCTTGGCGGCATCCAGTCCACGCTGGAAAAACGCACACGGCACCGGCGTGCACTGGTCCGTATGTTGTTCGATTATTGGCAGTCAGATGCGCTTTTGATCTGCATTGATCCGGCCTCGATGGATCTGCTGCATGATTTCTACAATGACAAGGCCGAGGCGCGACTGTTGGAAATCGAGTGTGACTTTTCTGATGACTACCTTCTGGGCCATGCGCGTCGCGTCGGCCTCGCGGGCGAGCGGACAGCGCAGGAAACGCTTGATCGCCTGCTGCCCACAATCCGCTATGACGTGAAATTTGAAAGCGACCGTATCCGCGACGCGGGCTTCAAGGGCTTTTCGCGGCTGCGCCAATCGGCGTCAGTGGATGAAAATACCCTTGCCCTGACCGATTTCCTTGGTATCCCCGTGGACAAGGCGCGCGAGATTGCCGCGACCGAACATCTGTTTGTGGATTGACGCCATGCCCCATGCCTATGACCCCCAGAATATCTTTGCGCGCATTTTGCGGGGCGAAATTCCGAACAAAACGGTGATGGAAACGCCCCATACGCTGGCGTTCCACGACATCACCCCGCAGGCACCCGTGCATGTGCTGGTGATCCCGAAAGGCGCCTATGTGACGTTTGACCATTTCGCGGGTGCGGCCGATGCGGACGAGATTGCCGATTTCCACCGCACCTGCGCCAAGATCGTGGCGATGATGGATCTGGGCGCGGGCTACCGCGTGATTTCCAATGCAGGCGGCGACAGTGGGCAGGAAGTGCCGCATTACCACCTGCATATTCTGGGTGGGCGGCCCTTGGGGCCGATGCTGGTGCGCTGAAACCGCAAGGATCGGGTCGCAGGGGGCAGCGTTGCGGGCCATCTTTGGGAAAACGAAGGCGCCCGATAATGACGATCCGATTCACCCCGATCCCGACCGATATCGCCCGCGCTTATCAGGCCGACGGGCGCGACGCGAATGGTCAGATGCCTGAACGCCATATCTCGGACGGCGATGGAAATCCCTGCCGCCACTGCCTGCGAATGATCCCGAAAGGTGCGGCCGTTCTGGTTCTGGCCCACCGCCCGTTTCCGGCCCTTCAGCCCTATGCCGAAGTCGGGCCGATCTTTCTGTGCGCCGGTCACTGCGACGCAGGCGGTGGCTCGCGGATGCCAGAGGTGCTGCATTCCCCTGACTATATCCTGCGGGGCTATGGGTCAGACAACCGCATAGTCTATGGCACGGGTGGCGTTACTGCGACGGACGCCATCACTGCCCGTGCGGCGCACTTGCTTGCCGATCCGGCTGTGGCCTATGTCCATGTCCGGTCATCGCGCAACAACTGCTATCAATTGCGGATCGACCCGGCATAACCTATCGAAAATTTTAGAACTAAAATTTTCAGATGGCGGCGCGCCTGCCATCAAAACGCACAGTCTGCTACGGTCATCGGCGGCTCTTGGCGGGGAAAGCCCAGTTTGACCGCGCCATCATATTCAATGACCCACCCCCCGTTGGCCCAATGCCATTCGCCAACGCCAAGTGTGTCATGGCTGACCGTGCAATCGACGTTGAGCGTATAGGCATCCGCCGGGTCGATCTCTGGATACAGCACACCGTCCACTTCGCCCCCGGCATAAAGGAACACCCTGCCATCAGCGGTGGCATAGGAAATCGCGTCGGCCCGGGCGAGGCCGGGCAGGCAGGTCAGCAGGGCAAGCAGAACAGGTTTCATCGCAATTCTCCCAAGGCGATCTCCGCTTTGCAACGTGACGGCATTTTGTCCCTAGCGCAGCATCAGACAGTCGGGCGCGTCAAGCGGTGGCATCTGCCCTGGAAACCAGAACAGCGCAACGCCGTCAAAGGCAATCTGCCAGCCTACCGCTTCATGTCCCCATGACCCCGTGCCGTGGGTGACGTTGGTGGCCACGCAATCCGGTGTCAAAATGTAAAGATCATCGGGTGCATCGTCCGGGGCCACGAACACCACATTCTCTGCCGTCGTGCCGACATGGAACGTCGTGCCCCCCTCTGCGATAAACACGATCAGTTTGGTTGTCAGGGCGATGACTGGGGTGGCGAACAGCAAACTGGCAATCAGCAGGCGCATCATCGGGGCAGTCCTTTCGGGTTCGGTCTGTCTTTGACGCAGGCCATCCGCAGACCCTTGGCCGCTCAATGCGCAGCCGCCCAACTTTGCCCTTGCCCCGCCTCCACCGTCAGCTTGACCGACAGCCTGACCGCCGGATCGCAGGCCCCTTCCATCACGTCCCGCGCCACCGGGATCAGCCGATCCACCACGCCTGCATCCACCTCGAACAGCAATTCGTCATGCACCTGCAGCAGCATCTTTGCGTCGATGTCCTTGATCGCAGCAGGCATCCGAATCATCGCGCGACGGATCACATCCGCGGCCGTACCTTGGATCGGCGCGTTGATCGCAGCACGTTTGGCAAAGCCCGCGCCGGGGCCGCGTGCGTTGATCTCGGGTGTATGAATTTTCCGGCCAAACAGGGTCTGCACATACCCCTTTGCTTGGGCAAACTTGATGGTTTCGGACATGTATTCCTTAATTCCCGGAAAGCGTTCGAAATAGCGGTCGATAAAGCCCTGCGCATCGGCGCGCGGAATGCGCAGATTGCGCGCAAGGCCAAAGCCGGAAATCCCGTAGATC
>JANNKX010000089.1:0-8897 GCA_031396505.1 Rhodobacterales bacterium | reverse complement strand
CGCATTAACGGGAGGGTCAAGACATGCCAAAAGACGGCATCGGCGCCAGCACTGTCCGGCGCGAAGATATCCGGTTTCTGACCGGCAAGGGACGCTACACCGCCGACATCAACCTGCGCGGGCAGGCCTATGCGGTGTTTTGCAGATCAGATGTCGCGCATGGGCGCATCAACGGGATTGATACCAGGGCCGCGATGGCGATGCCGGGTGTGCTCGCGATCATGACAGGTGAGGATTTCACCAGTATGGGCGGCAACCCCGCCGGCTGGCACATTCCCAGCCGGGATGGCAGTGCCATGCGCGAGCCAAAGCGCCCGGTTTTGGCGCATGGCAAGGTGCGCCATGTGGGCGATGCCTATGCGATTGTCGTGGCCGAGACGCTTGAACAGGCAAAAGATGCAGCCGAAGCGGTGAATGCCGATATCTCGGAACTGGAACCGATCGTTGATATGGCCGCTGCTGTGGCCAATCCGGGCCACCGGGTGCATGACGAGATTGATGGCAACCTGGCGTTTGACTGGGGCTGGATCGAGGATAACCGCGCGGCGGTTGATGCGGCCTTTGCTGCGGCCCCGCATGTGACCACGCTGGAGTTGACGAACAACCGTCTGGCACCAAACGCGATGGAGCCGCGCGCCTCCATCGGCGATTATGACAGTGGGACCGAAGATTACAAGCTGTACACCACCAGCCAGAACCCGCACCTGCACCGCCTGTTGATTGCGGCGTTTGTGATGGGGATGCCGGAAAACAAGTTGACGGTGGTCGCCCCGGATGTGGGCGGCGGGTTCGGGTCGAAAATCTATCATTACGGCGAGGAAGCGGCGGTTTTGGCGGCGTCCAAGGCGATTGATCGCCCGGTCAAATGGGTGGCGGACCGGTCCGAGGCGTTCTTGTCGGATGCGCATGGGCGTGACCATGTAACCAAGATCCAGCTTGCAACCGACAAGGCAGGCAACTTCCTTGCGCTGCGTACCGAAACGATGGCCAACGTGGGCGCGTATCTGTCAAACTTTTCGACGGCGACACCGACGTTCTTGCACGGCACGCTGATGGCGGGGCCATACCGCACGCCGCTGGTTTATGTGAACGTGAAGGCCGTGTTCACCAACACGGCACCCGTGGATGCCTATCGCGGGGCAGGGCGGCCCGAGGCGACCTATAGCATCGAACGGGTGGTGGACAAATGCGCGCATGAGTTGGGCATTGACCCGCTGGAGCTGCGCCGCAAGAACTTTATCCAGCCCGATCAGTACCCCTACACGACGCCCGTGGGCCTTGTGTACGATACCGGCAACTATAACGCGACCTTGGACAAGCTGATTGATATCGGCGATCTGGCCGGGTTTGAGGGCCGGGCCGCGGCATCCAAGGCCAAGGGAAAACTGCGTGGCCTTGGCCTTTCGACATGGATTGAGGCCTGCGGGATTGCGCCGTCAAACCTTGTGGGCGTTCTGGGCGCGCGCGTGGGGCTGTATGATGCGGCAACCGTCCGTGTGAATGCCACCGGCAACATTTCGGTAATGACCGGCGCGCACAGCCACGGGCAGGGCCATGAAACCGTGTTCCCGCAAGTGGTGGCCGATATGCTGGGGATACCGGCGTCCAGCATTGACATCGTGCATGGCGATACGTCGAAAATTCCTTTCGGGATGGGGTCTTACGGGTCACGCAGCCTTGCTGTCTGCGGCACCGCGATTGTGAAGGCGACCGAAAAGATCATCGCCAAGGGCAAGAAGATCGCGGCCCACATGCTCGAAGCGGCTGAAGGCGATATCACCTTTGCGGATGGCAAGTTTTCTGTGGCAGGCACCGACAAGGCCAAAACCTTTGGCGAGATCGCGTTTTCGGCCTATGTCCCGCACAATTACCCGCTGGAAACGCTGGAACCGGGGCTGGAAGAGACGGCCTTTTACGATCCGGCCAACTTTACCTACCCCGCAGGGGCCTATGCCTGCGAGGTGGAGGTGGACCCGGAAACGGGGCAAGTGACCATCGAAAGCTTTACCTGTGCGGATGATTTCGGCAATGTGATCAACCCGATGATCGTGGCGGGGCAGGTGCATGGCGGGGTCGCGCAAGGGATCGGGCAGGCGCTGCTGGAAAACGTGTCTTATGATGCCAACGGGCAGCTGTTGTCGGGATCGTTCATGGATTACGCAATGCCGCGCGCCGACGATCTGCCGTTCTACACGGTGGATCACAGTTGCAACACGCCCTGCACGCACAATCCGCTGGGCGTGAAAGGCTGTGGCGAGGCGGGGGCCATCGGGTCACCGCCAGCCGTGGTCAATGCGGTGGTCAATGCGCTGCAGCGTGGCGGGCACAAACACGTCACACATCTGGAAATGCCCGTGTCGCCGTCGCGCGTCTGGGCGGCAATGCAAGGGTAGGGGGGTTATCATGCACAACTTCGAATTCGTGAAACCGTCCACCGTTGCGGATGCGGTAAAGGCCATGGCAGGCGATGGCGCGCAGGCGCTGTCAGGTGGGCAGACGTTGCTGCCGACCATGAAGGCACGCCTTGCGGCCCCGGCGGTTCTGGTCAGTCTGACCGGAATTGCCGAAATGCGCGGCGTCTGCATGGGCGATGGCGGGCTGTCCATCGGGGCGGCGACGCCGCATGCGGTGGTGGCAACAGAGGCCCGTAAGTCGTTTGCGGGCCTTGCAGATCTGGCTGGTGGCATCGGCGATCCGGCGGTGCGCAACCGGGGCACATTGGGCGGATCAATTGCCAATAACGATCCGGCTGCGTGCTATCCTGCGGCGGTGCTGGGGACGGGGGCAACGGTGCATACCAACATGCGCAAGATCGCGGCAGATGACTATTTTCAGGGCATGTTCACCACCGCCCTGAAAGACGGCGAGATCGTGACATCCGTCACTTTCCCGGTGCCGCAGACATCGGCCTATATCAAGTTCAACCAGCCGGCCAGCCGCTTTGCCCTGACCGGGGTGTTCGTGGCGAGGTTCGCAACCGGCGTGCGAGTGGCGGTGACGGGGGCATCCAACAACGGCGTGTTCCGCTGGAAAGACGCAGAAGCGGCATTGGGCGCAAACTTTGCAGCCAGTGCGTTGGAGGCGTTGGTTGTGTCGCCCAAAGACATGATCAACGATCTGCATGGCACGGCGGCCTACCGGGCAAATCTGGTCAAGGTGCTGACCAAGCGGGCCGTCACCGCAGCGCATTGATGTCTGTGCAGGTTCTGGCCCCCCGCAGGATTTACCTGCGGGGGCTTTTTCATGGCGTGGCGTCATGGAACCGATACATCAACGGATTATCCACAGGGCAAGACTCAAGAGGCTGGGGGCTTGCCAGTCGCAAAACGCCAGATATAGTCATCAACGAACAAGGGCGCAGTGCCTTGGTGCCCCGCGCCCGAATGTTGGAACGGAAGGCCTTGTTTGATGGACGGTGACTTCAGGACCCATTTTGTACGCGATCCCGCGGCGCTGAAACATTTTCCGGCGCTGGTGTTGAATGCGGACTATCGGCCGTTGTCATACTACCCTTTGTCGCTGTGGCCTTGGCAAGAGGCGGTAAAGGCGGCCTTTCTGGACCGTGTGCAAATCGTGGCCGAATACGAACAGACGGTGCGCAGCCAACGCGCGGAAATTCGTATCCCGTCCGTTGTGGTTTTGAAAGACTACGTCAAACCGCAGAAAAAGGTGGCTTTCACGCGGTTCAATCTGTTTCTGCGCGACGAGTTTTGTTGCCAGTACTGTGCGGCGCGTGGTGATTTGACGTTTGACCATGTGATCCCCCGGTCAAAGGGGGGGATGACGTCATGGGACAACGTGGTGGCGGCCTGTTCGCCTTGCAACCTGCGCAAAGGATCGCGGTCGTTAAAGCAGGCAGGCATGAACCTGAACCGACGGCCCTATGCCCCGACGGCGGAACAAATGCAGGCGCACGGGCGGCGGTTTCCGCCGAACCACCTGCATGACAGCTGGATGGATTATCTGTATTGGGATGCCGAGCTGGAGGCGTGAGCTTTGTCGGCTAACCACATGCGAACGCAGTGTTAATTCGTATTTCTGACGCCATATTCGCCATCTTTAACCCGTCTTCTTTGCATCTACATTCCATGTAGACGCAAAATGGCAATATTGCAGCGTTAACCAATTCTTGCGAATCGATTTTGCCGCCAAAACTGGTCTGGATGCGATCCGGGCCAGATCAAAAAGATGATGCTTCAGCCTGCGACACGCGACGTGCGGCCGCCGCGACGTTGGGTCAGGGTGGTCGCGCGGGCAGGCAATTCGGCCATCAGCAGGCTGCGCGCCTCATGTGTCATGCGCGACCATGCGCTGATTTCGTCGATCGACCGCAGGCAACCGATGCAGATGCGCGCTTGCGGATGCACGACGCACAGTTTGACGCAGGGTGATTGCACTTCGTCGCGGGCCCAGATTTCGTCGTCTTTCATCAAACTCTCGCCAGATAGGTCAAGCGGTCAAGCGCACCTTGCAAGATATAGCCTGCAGCCACGGCATCAATCACCTCTTTGCGACGCTTTCGGGATGCATCCGCCTCCAGCAGTGCCCTTTCTGCCGCAACAGTGGACAGGCGTTCATCCCAGAAGGTGATCGGCAGGGGCGTCAGTTGTTCCAGATTGCGGGCAAAAGCCCGTGTGCTTTGTACGCGCGGCCCTTCCGAGCCATCCATGTTCAGTGGCAGGCCAAGCACGATGCCATGCGCGCCGCGTGTGGCCAAAAGGGCCAGCAAAGCCGTGGCGTCGGCGGTGAATTTCACCCGTTGCAGCGTTTCAACCGGGGTGGCCACCGCGCGGCGCAGGTCCGAGATGGCCACACCAATGGTTTTGGTGCCAAGGTCAAGCCCGGCGATGGCGCGGTTCGGCGGCAGGATAGCGGCGAAGTCCACGATATCGGCAATGATCATGGTGCGGCGGCCTCGATCACCGCCAATGCGTCGGCGTTGCCTGCAAAAACGCGGCGGGCCTCGGTCAGGATGGCTGCGGATTGTTCAGGGTTGCCCAACACGCGCAGCGATGTGATCAGACGCGCCCAATCTTCGGGCGGCCCCCCGGAGGTGGCAAGGCGGTCGGACAGTTGCGCCACCATGTCGGCGGGCGTCATGCCATTGGGCGGGGGCAGGGTGAATTCCACGCCCGCCCGGTAAGCCATGTCTTCGATCTGTGCTCGCAGGGCGGGCATCCATGCGGCATCGGGCGGGCCATCGACCAGCGGGCGCCAGAAGCGAAACCCAAGGTCATAGCGCCCGGCCTGGCCCATCATCAGGCCCGCATAGTAACGCGCCGTCCCATTGTCGGGGTCACGCAGCAGGGCCTGTTCAAGAACATCTTCGGCCTCTGGTGCGACATAGCCGCCCGTGGCGGCAATAAAGAACTCGGCAAGATTGGCATAATCCTGTGCCGTGGCCGCGTCGCCTTTGGCCGCGATCAGGGCTTGTTGTGCCTGTCGTGCCGCGGCGAAGTTGCCCAAGGTGGCTTCGTTTGTGGCCAACAGGGCAAGGCCGGTCAGATCGTCTGGATTTTCTATCACCGCGTCGCGCAGGCGGTTGATCAGACCCGCATATTCGGTATCGGGGGCTGGCAGCGCGGGCAGTGAAACCTGCGCCTCGGCTGTGACCTGATCGGGGCGGTCTGCGCGGCGTGCCTCGGCATCGGCAATCCGGCTGGCGAGTGGCAGGTCCGGATAACCGGGGGCACCCAGCCAGACATAGCCTGCCACGGAACCCGCAAGGACCGCGCCGACCAACAGCGTCAACAGCCCCGTGCGGGCCAAGGGGGCCGCATCGATGGGTGCCATGCGGCGACCTGCGTCCAGCATACGGCGCGATACTTCGGTCCGCATCCGCGCCGCCTCATCGGGGGGCAGCGTGCCACGGGCCAGATCGCGGTCAATTTCGGCCAACTGGTCACGGTAAATCTGCAGATCATAGGCGGTGGCAGGCGCATCCGGCGGGCTGCGACGCAAGGATTGCAGCAGAACGCCGCCCGTTGCCAACAGCAACGCCGCTGCTCCTGTCCAGAATTGCCAGCCTTCCATACGCGTCCCCGCCATCATTGCGAGCGATGTAGTCCTTTCCTGCGGTGTGCAAAAGGGTGTGTGTTGCGCGGGGTCGCTTCTGTGCAATGACAAGTCACTTTTGTCCCATTGCGCGCGGGGGAATGGCGGCTATACCCATGGCCAGAGCAGCGCGCAGGGATCCATCATGAAACGCTATTCCGTCTTTGCGATCGCGCGCGAGGCTTTTCGTCATCATACCGGTTGGGACCGGGCATGGGCCAAGGCACAGCCGAAACCGGCCTATGACGTGGTGATCGTGGGTGCGGGCGGGCATGGGCTGGCGACGGCCTATTATCTGGGCCGCAACTTTGGCATCACCAATGTGGCGGTGATCGAAAAGGGCTGGTTGGGGGGGGGCAATACCGGGCGGAACACGACGATCATCCGGTCGAACTATCTGCAAGACCCATCGGCGGCGATCTATGAAAAATCGCGCAGCCTGTATGAGACGCTTTCGCAGGATTTCAACTATAACATGATGTTTTCCCCGCGCGGCGTGATGATGCTGGCGCAGACGCATCACGAGGTGCGGGGCTATCTGCGCACGGCACATGCGAATGCGTTGCAGGGCGTGACCACGGAATTCATCACGCCCCAGCGGGTGAAAGAGCTGTGCCCGATCCTGAACATCGACGGGCCGCGCTATCCGGTGCTGGGGGCGCTGTGGCAGGCGCGGGGTGGGACGGGGCGGCATGATGCGGTGGCATGGGGTTATGCGCGGGCCTGTTCGGCGATGGGGATGGATATTATCCAGCAATGCGAAGTCACAGGCGTGCGGTCAGATGCGGGCGCAGTGACGGGGGTGGAGACGACAAAGGGCTTTATCGCTTGCCGCAAGATGGGCATCGTGGTGGCGGGGCATTCGGGGCAGGTCGCCGATATGGCGGGGTTCCGGTTGCCGGTGGAGGCTGTGGCGCTGCAGGCGTTGGTATCAGAGCCGATCAAGCCCTGCATGGATGTGGTGGTGATGGCCAACACCGTGCATGGCTATATGAGCCAGTCCGACAAGGGCGAGATGGTGATTGGCGGTGGCACCGACGGGTTCAACAATTTTACGCAGCGCGGGTCGTTTCATCATATCGAGGAAACGCTTAGGGCGCTGATTGAGACGTTCCCGATGATTTCGCGGCTGAAGATGTTGCGGCAATGGGGCGGGATTGTTGACATGACGGGGGACCGCAGCCCGATTATTTCAAAGACGCCCTTGGGGAACTGTTTCATCAATTGCGGCTGGGGCACGGGGGGGTTCAAGGCCATTCCGGGGTCCGGCTGGGCGATGGCAGAGTTGATGGCCAAGGGCGAGCCGGGGCCGCTGGCCGAGGCGTTTAGGCTGGAGCGGTTCCGGGAGGGGCAGTTTATTGACGAGTCAGTGGCGGCGGGGGTGGCTCACTAATGGCGCAAAAACTACTGAACCAGACAAGAACAGATGCTGAATTTTTGCGTATCGAAGACGAAGCTAGCCACCATGCCAAGCACCTTAATCCCATGCTGAGAATATTGTACAACTTTGTTATTTCTAAGATAAATTTCAATCTGGATACGATCCACTTGTATGAACGAAATGGTAATCTCGCACGCACGACGTGGATAGTTCACAGAGGACGACGCTACGTCTTCAGTTACAATTATATTACGTCTCACGTCGAACTGCGCGATCAGTCGGTCAAGGGCAACTGCTTGGTGGACTTCGATGGAACGGAGAGTTTCGCGGGCGTAACTCAAAAACTGTCCCAGTACTTTTGGTAGGGGAATATTATGCTAACCCTTGAATGCCCCTATTGCGGTGTGATGGCCGACGAGACCGAGCTTGCGCCCGGCTATGAGGCGCATCTGAAACGGCATGGTCCCGGATCAACCGACGCCGAATTTGAATCCTACATGTTTGCGCGCAAGAACCCAAAGGGCGTGCATTTCGAACGCTGGCGGCATGCTTATGGCTGCGGGAAGTGGTTCCTTGCGGCCCGCTGCACGGCGACGCTGGAGGTGTTTGGCACCTATCCGGCCCAGGTCGGCGCGCCGCCGGATGACATCATTACAAAGATCAAGGTCCGGCGTCCGGGGTGGGAATACATATGAGCACGCGTCTTGCCACAGGCGGGCGGTTGATTGACCGCACCATGGCCCTCGACTTCACCTTCAATGGGCGCCGGATGCGCGGGTATCAGGGCGATACGCTGGCCTCGGCCTTGCTGGCCAATGACCAGATGCTGGTGGGGCGGTCGTTCAAATACCACCGCCCGCGCGGGATTGTGGCATCGGGGCCGGAAGAGCCGAACGCGCTGGTCAACCTTGGCACCGGCGCGCGGCTGGAACCGAACCAGCGTGCGACGGTGACCGAGTTGTTCGACGGGCTGGAAGCCGCCAGCCAGAACCACTGGCCGAGCCTTGAATATGACGTGGGCGTGGTGAACAACTATGCCGCGCGGTTCCTGCCGGGGGGATTTTACTACAAGACCTTCATCCATCCGCGCGCCTTCTGGAAACACGTGTTCGAACCCATCATCCGGCAATCGGCAGGTCTGGGGCGCGCGCCAAAAGACCGCGATGCGGACCGCTATGAACAGGCCTATGCGCATTGCGATGTGCTGATTGTGGGTGGCGGTGTCGCGGGGTTGCAGGCGGCACTGGACGCAGGCCGCGCGGGCAAGCGTGTGTGGCTGGTGGAACAAAACCCGGTTTGGGGCGGGCGCGCGCCGGTGGATGATGGCATGAATGTCGGCGCGATGGTCGACGAACTTGCCGCGATGGACAATGTGACGATGCGGCTGCGCTGCAAGGCGGCGGGGGTGTATGACCACGGCTATGTGCTGGCGGATGAACGCGTGGCCGATCACACGCCGGGC
>JANNKX010000069.1:0-3855 GCA_031396505.1 Rhodobacterales bacterium | reverse complement strand
TGGGCGGCAACAATGCGATGATCGTGGCCCCGTCGGCGGATATGGACATGGCCGTGCGGGCCATCGTGTTTTCCGCCGTGGGCACGGCGGGGCAACGCTGCACCACGCTGCGCCGTCTGATTGCGCATCATTCGATCAAGGCGGATCTGGTGGCGAAACTGGCGAAAGCCTATGCCAGCCTGCCCATCGGCGACCCGCGCCATGGCACCACGCTGATCGGGCCGCTGGTTGACCATGCCGCGCGTGACCGGATGGTGGCGGCCCTTGCGGCGGCAAAGGACGAAGGCGGCATTGTGCATGGCGGCGCGGTTGTGACCAAGGGCGTGCCCGAAGGCGGGGCCTATGTCGCACCCGCGCTGGTAGAGATGCCCGCGCAATCGGATGTGGTGAAAACCGAAACCTTCGCGCCGATCCTTTATGTGCTGGGCTATGACACGCTGGATGAGGCGATCCATTTGCAGAATGATGTGCCCCAAGGCCTGTCGTCGTGCATTTTCACGTTGAACATGCGCGAGGCGGGGGCGTTTCTGGGATCGGCCGGGTCTGACTGCGGGATTGCCAACGTCAACATCGGGCCATCGGGCGCCGAGATTGGCGGGGCTTTCGGGGGCGAAAAGGAAACCGGGGGCGGGCGCGAAAGCGGGTCGGATGCGTGGAAAGGCTATATGCGCCGCCAGACCAACACAGTGAACTATTCCGACGCCCTGCCATTGGCGCAGGGTGTGAAATTCGATTTCTGAAAGGGGCGGCGCATGTCGTTTACCAAAATAACGGTGCTGGGTCTGGGCAAGGTCGGGCATCTTGCAGCGGAACTGCTGGCGGCGTCGGGGTTTGATGTCACGGGGGTTGACGCGCGGGGCGCTGATACACCGTTTGCGTCGCGCGTGGCCGATCTGACCGATGCGGGGCAGATCAAGGCCGCATTGACGGGGCAGCAGGCCGTGCTGTCCTGCCTGCCGTACCATCTGAACAAAGTCGTGGCCTCTGTCGCGCATGACCTTGGCATGCATTACTTCGATCTGACCGAAGATGTACCCACTACCAAACACATCCGTGAACTGGCCAAGAACTCCAAGGGCCTGATGGCCCCGCAATGCGGCCTGGCACCGGGTTTCGTGGGCATCGTCGGCGCACATTTGGCGCAGCAGTTTGACCGCATCCGTTCCATCAAGCTGCGGGTGGGGGCGTTGCCGCAGAATCCCACGGGGCTGCTGGGCTATGCGTTCAACTGGTCGCCCGAAGGGGTGGTCAACGAATACCTGAACGATTGCGAAGTCATCGAAGAAGGCGTGTTGAAAACCGTGTCGGCAATGGAATGGACCGAGAATATCTATATCGACGGCATGCAGCTGGAGGCGTTTACCACAAGTGGCGGCCTTGGCACCATGTGCGAGACCTATGCCGACCGGATCGAAAATCTGGATTACAAGACCATGCGCTATCCCGGCCATGTGGACCTGATGAACTTTTTCTTCCACGAACTGCTGATGCGCGAAAATCGCGCCGAGGCGGGGCGTATCCTGACCAACGCAAAGCCGCCCGTGGATGATGATGTGGTCTACGTGCATGTCGCCGCCGAAGGCTGGACCAACGATGCCTTGCGCCGCCGCGAATTTGTGCGGGCCTATTATCCGCTTGAAATCGCGGGTAAAAGCCGCACGGCGATTGCCTGGACAACATCGGCATCGGTGGTGGCCGTGATCGAAATGGTCAGGGATGGCGCGCTGCCGCAGCAGGGGTTTCTGAAGCAGGAAGATATCCCGCTCGACCCCTATCTTGCCACGCGGACGGGCAATTATTACCAGATCGGCCACCGCAGCCGTCACGCGTGACCCTTGCGCAAGGCCGCGCAACCGGGTCACATCGCAGGCATGACCGATGATACCCGCCTGCGCCTGCGTATCCTGTTCGGCTCCAACGCGATGCTGGGGCCGGGCAAGGCCGAGCTTTTGGATCACATCCACGCGACAGGATCGATCACCGCGGCAGGCGCGCGCATGGGGATGAGCTACAAGCGCGCCTGGGGCCTTGTTGAAACCCTGAACGCGACGTTTCGCGAACCTGTGGTCATCACCATGCGGGGCGGGGCGAAAGGCGGCGGTGCGCAATTGACGCAAACCGGGCAGGCCGTGCTGACGCATTACCGCCGGATCGAAGACCGGTTGCGGACGGATAGTGAGGCCGATCTGGCCGCCTTGCGCCGACTGCTGGCCGATACGTCCGGCGGGAAATAACGCTTGCCACAAACGCGGCTGCGGATATGTTTGCGAAAACATATCGGACCGCCGATGCGCGCCCTGCTTTTTGCCCTGCTGATCCCATGCCCCGCTGTCGCGGACGACATCACCATCTTTGCCGCCGCAAGCCTTAAAACCGCGCTGGATCAGATTGCTGCCGACTGGCAAGCGCAGCGCGATGATACAGTGACGCTGGTCTATGGTGGTACGCCGACGCTGGCCAAGCAGATCGAACAGGGGGCACCTGCCGATATCTTCATCGCCGCATCAACCGACTGGATGGATTACGTGGCGGATGCGGGCCTTTTGCGCGCGGGGACAAGGCGCGATATCATTGGCAACCAGCTGGTGCTGATCGGGCCTGCCGGGGCACCCCGCGTGACCCTGTCACCCAGCCTTGACCTTGCCGGTATGCTGGGTGACGGGAAACTGTCGATGGCCCTGGTCGAGGCCGTGCCTGCCGGGCAATACGGCAAGGCGGCGCTGGTTTCACTGGGGCAATGGGACGCTGTTGCCGCACAGGTGGTGCAAGCGGAAAACGTGCGCATGGCCCTTGGCCTTGTGGCATCAGGGGAGGCGGCTTTCGGGATCGTCTATGCCGCTGACGCATTTGCCGAACCGGGCGTCAGCGTGATCGCAACATTTGCCGCAGACGCGCATCCTGATATTGTCTATCCCGCCGCTCTGACGGCGACAGCCGACCCCGCAGCGCTGGCATTTCTGGATGCATTGACCGCCCCAGCGGCACAAGTGGTGTTCACCGCCAACGGCTTTACCTTACCATGACAGATTGGCTGACCCCGCAGGAATGGACCGCGCTGCTGCTGTCTTTGCGCGTGGCCTTTTGGGCGACCCTTGTCAGCCTGCCGTTTGGCATCCTTGCCGCCCATGCGCTGGCCCGCTGGTCCTTTCCCGGCAAGCAGCTGTTCAACGGCCTGGTGCATCTGCCCCTGATCCTGCCCCCGGTTGTGACGGGCTATCTGCTGCTGGTCACCTTCGGGCGGCGCGGCTTTGTCGGCGAATGGCTGTATGAGGTGACGGGGTTTACCTTTGCCTTTCGCTGGACCGGGGCTGCCCTTGCCGCCGCCGTGATGGCCTTCCCGCTGATGGTGCGCGCGATCCGCCTGTCGATCGAGGCGGTTGATGCGCGGCTTGAGGCGGCTGCAGGCACGCTGGGGGCATCACCCGCATGGGTTTTTGCGACGGTAACCTTGCCGCTGGCCCTGCCGGGCGTGCTGGCGGGGGCGATCCTCGCGTTTGCGAAGGCCATGGGTGAGTTTGGGGCGACGATCACGTTCGTGGCCAATATTCCGGGCGAGACACAAACCGTGCCCACGGCAATCTACGAAGCGCTGCAGGTGCCCGGGGGCGAAGGGGCAGCTTTCCGCCTTGTCATCATTGCCGTCGTGGTCGCCATGGGGGCGCTTCTGGCGTCCGAATGGGTATCGCGGGCGGTCGCGGCCCGCGTGCACGGCCGCTGATGCTGCAGGTCGCGATCACCCACCGTTTTGGCGATTTCACGCTGGATGTGGCGTTCTCTGCCGCCGCCGGGCTGACCGCAATCACCGGGCCATCAGGGGCGGGCAAGACCAGTATCATCAACGCGGTCGCGGGCCAG
>JANNKX010000054.1:0-33969 GCA_031396505.1 Rhodobacterales bacterium | reverse complement strand
CGGGCTGCCCGAATGTGGGCGAATGTTGGAGCCAGGGTCATGCGACGATGATGATCATGGGCGAGATCTGCACGCGCGGCTGCACCTTTTGCAACGTGGCGACCGGCAAGCCGCAAACCCTTGATGCGTTCGAGCCAGGCCGCGTGGCCCACGCGGTGGCGCAACTGGGGCTGAAACATGTCGTCATCACCAGCGTGGACCGCGACGATCTTGACGACGGCGGGGCCGAACACTTTGCCCAGACGATCCGCGCGATCCGGCACCGTGCGCCTGACACCACGATTGAAATCCTTACGCCTGATTTCCTGAAATGCCCGGCCAGTGCATTGGAAAAGGTGGTCGAGGCGCGCCCTGACGTGTTCAACCACAACCTTGAAACCGTGCCGGGCCTTTACCCGGAAGTGCGCCCTGGCGCGCGGTATTTCCATTCGTTGCGCCTGCTGCAAAAGGTCAAGGAGCTGGACCCAACCCTCTTCACCAAATCCGGCATCATGGTGGGCTTGGGCGAAGAACGCCCCGCCGTGCTGCAGGTGATGGATGATATGCGCGCGGCGGATGTGGATTTTCTGACGGTAGGGCAATATCTGCAACCCACGCCCAAACATCACCGCGTTGACCGTTTTGTCACCCCGGATGAATTCGCGGCCTATGAGGCGGCGGCCTATGGCAAGGGGTTTCTGATGGTATCGGCCACGCCGCTGACACGGTCATCCTATCACGCGGGCGAGGATTTTGCGCAACTGCGCAGCGCGCGGATGGCAAAGTTGGGCCGTAGCTAGGCGTGTTTCACATCCGGCAGAAATAGCGCCAGCACACCGATCAGCGGTAGAAACCCGGATAACCAGAACACGTAAGTGATGCTGGTCGCATCTGCCAGATAACCGATCACGGCGGCCCCCATCGCCCCCATGCCGAACGCCAGACCAAACAGCAGTCCGGCAATCATGCCGACGCGCGATGGCAGCAGGTCCTGCGCGTAAACCACCATCGCGGGAAAGGCGGATGCAAGGATCATCCCGGCCAGCGATGACAGGGCAATCGTGCCCGCAAAGCCCATATGCGGGATCAGCAATGACAGGGGTGCCACGCCAAGGATCGACACCCAGATCACCCGCTTGCGCCCGATCCTGTCACCGATCGGGCCACCGATGATGGTGCCAAGGGCGACGAATGCCAGAAACACGAACAGATAGACCTGCGCTTGCGGGACGGTCAGGGCGAATTTCTCGATCAGGTAAAAGGTGTAGTAGCTGGAATAGGCGCCGGTGTAGACAAACTTGGAAAACATCAGCGCAATCAGGATTGCCATCGCAAGGCGGACAGTCGCAGGCGGCAGGGGTGATGCGGTGGCGCGCGCGCGCGCGGCCTGCATGCGGGCGAGGCCCTCAACCGCATACCACCGCCCGACCAGCCAGAGCACGACCATCCCGGTCAATGCGACAATCCCGAACCATTCAAGGCTGATCTGGCCGAAGGGCACCACGATCAGCGCGGCCGCCAGCGGACCAAGCGCGGTACCCGTATTGCCGCCGACCTGAAACAGGCTTTGCGCAAAGCCCGGACGCCGCCCTGCGGCAAGGCGTGCAATGCGGCTGCTGTCGGGGTGAAACACGGATGACCCCATTCCGATCAGCGCCACGGCGCACAGCACGCTGGCAAAGCTGTGCGCATGGGCCAGGACGACAAGACCCGATAACGTCAGGGCCATGCCAAACGTCAGCGTATAGGGCAGGGGGCGGCGGTCGGTAAAAGCCCCTACCAAAGGTTGCAGCACGGATGCGGTGCCCTGAAACACGAATGTAATCAGGCCGATTTGCCCGAATGTGAGGGCAAGTTGATCTTTCAACATCGGATAGATCGCCGGGATCAGCGATTGCATCAGGTCATTCAGCATGTGGCAAAAGGCAATGGCGGCGATGACAGGCAGAACTGTCGCCTCGGGTCGGCGCGCGGAATCGGATGAAACGGTCATGCACGGTGCCCTTTGCGTGCCACTGACACCGGGCCGCGTGGCGTGTCAACGAGGGGCGGTTTCCATCATGGCAAAGCCTGCGAAAATTTCAGTGCCCAATTGCGGACAGTCGGATTAGCATCGCGCAAAACGGGAGGACAGCCATGATCTATCACAGCCCCTACAAGATGCCGCCAGTGCCCAATCAATCCATCACCGAAGCCGTCTTTGCGGGCCTTGTCCCCGGTCAGGCCGCGTTGATCGACGGGCTTACCGGGCAGGTTACCACGGGGGCAGATCTTGTTGCCGCGACCCAAGCCTTTGCGGGCGGTTTGCGTGACCGGGGCATCGGTGTTGGCGACGTGGTGGCGTTGATGGCACCGAACTGTCCGGCGTATGCCGTGGTTTTTCACGGCACGCTTTGGGCGGGGGCGACGTTGACCACGGCGAACCCGTCTTACATGGCAAACGAGCTGCACCATCAACTGCTGGATTCCGGCGCGCGCGTGTTATGTGTGGCGCCCGCTTTTGCCGATCTGGCACGCGAGGCCGTGGCGGGCACCGGTATTACGGAAATCCTGATGATGGATGACGCCACCATCGCCGCCTTTGGCGGTGCGCCGGTAACAGCACAGGTGCCCATCGATCTGATCAACGGGATTGCGGTGCTGCCCTATTCATCGGGCACGACGGGCTTGCCCAAGGGGGTGATGCTGTCCCATGCCAATCTGGTGGCGAACCTGTTGCAGGGGGGCGCACTGCTGGGGTTGAAGCCGGGGGCGGTGACGCTGGCGATCCTGCCGTTCTTCCACATTTACGGCATGATGGTGCTGATGAATACATACCTCTGGGGCGGGGGGACGCTGGTCACGCTGCCACGGTTTGATTTGGAGGTGTCGCTGAAACTGATTGCGGCGCACCGGATGGATCTGCTGATGGTGGTGCCGCCCTTGGTGCTTGCGCTGGCCAAGCATCCGATGGTGGATGCGCATGATCTGTCATCGGTGCGGGTGATCCTGTCGGCGGCGGCGCCCATGGGCAATGAATTGTCCGAGGCCTGTGCCGCGCGGCTGGGCTGCGAGGTGATGCAGGGCTATGGCATGACCGAGGCGAGCCCGCTGACGCATCTGACGCCGCCGGGGATGTCGCGGCCGGGATCAGTAGGCCAGACCGCCCCCCTGACGCACAGCCGGGTGGTGGACGCAGACACGGGTGCCGACATGCCCGCAGGCGAGCCGGGCGAGGTCTGGGTCAAGGGGCCGCAGGTGATGCTGGGCTACCTGAACAACCCGGAGGCCACAGCCCGCACGGTCACGCCGGACGGCTGGCTGCGCACGGGTGATCTAGGGCGGATCGACGAGGATGGCTATCTGTGGATTCTGGACCGGGTGAAAGAGCTGATCAAGGTCAAGGGATTTCAGGTGGCGCCAGCGGAACTGGAGGCGATCCTGATCGCACATCCAGACATCGCCGATTGCGCGGTGATCGGCGCACCGGACGATGAGGCGGGCGAGCGGCCGATGGCCTTTGTCGTGCGCCGCGCGGGGACAGAGATTGCCGAGGACGCAGTGAAGGCGGTGCTGCTGGGGCAGGTGGCCAGCTACAAGCAGTTGTCGGCAGTGCGGTTCGTGGAGAGCATCCCGAAAACGGCGAGTGGCAAGATTTTGCGGCGGCAGTTGCGGCTGACGTTGGCGGGGAATTGACGGCTGTCAATTTTTGGAATTGTTGAATGAAAACAATGGTCGCATTGCATTTTTTGGGGCCATTTTAAGGTTTTGGAAACCTTTTGTGTTTGGGGGATAGGCAGGTGGACCCGCGCGTCGGACATGATTTGCGATGCACGAGAAGACGTGGGTTTCACCCACCCTACGCTTGCGCCGTCAAGTGGGATACATGACGCCTTTCATGCGTTCAGCTTTGAGCGCAACCGCCAACTGATCGCCTGCGATCAAGACAGAGTTGCGCTGACGCAAAGTTCCGAACTCTTGCTGGCTGCGCACCAGATCCAATGGGCCGATTGGTGTTTGCCCGGGCAGTACTTTTGGCTCAATGACAAGAGCGTACAATCCCATAAGTTTGCCACAGGTTTTACAGAGGGCTGCGTGATCCGGGTTCAATTCCGTGAGGTCAAGAACAACCGATCGTCCAGGTCGCAAAACAAAGTAGCCACCGCCGGTCTCAAAAAATTCAAGGGGGCTGGTACACTGTTGTTCGAGCAAGGCCTTCAGCCTCGGCGATACCAGGTCCATATCCTCGGTCGTGGAAGAAAGGTCGTACTTGGGTTTTGCCTTGCCGGGGAAGCCGTGCCCATAGGGATCAAGGATAATGCCGCAGGCCGGACAGACCGGCAGCTTTGGGTTGCCGCCGCGCAAGTCAAGGTAGCTGTCTTTGCCGGATAGACACACTGGCATTATTGTTCCCCTTCAGCATCTCAGCACCAATTTTAGATGCATATACGTTATCATCAATGCAAGGATGCGTGGGTGACACCATGCTAAGGGCGCGGAAGATCGCACCTCGCGTTGCTGTTGTTGTGCGTTTTCACGGCCGCATCTTGTTGACGGTCAGCCAATCGGGCCAGCCCCAGATTTGTTCAATGCCCCAGAACATGAGGCAAATGGCCAGAACGGCGGCCATGAGTTTGATCTTGGCGGGTGAGGGCGGGTTCTGGGCCCAGCGTTTCATCATCAGAAGCCAGCGGGGGTTCATGGGAAACGCACCTTGCCGATGAAAGGCAGGTTGCGGTTGCGTTGGGCGTAGTCGATGCCGTAGCCGACGACGAATTCATCGGGGATCTCAAAACCCGTCCAGGTGGCTTTGACATCAACCTCGCGGCGCGAGGGTTTGTCGAGGAGCGCGCAAACCTCCAGCCGTTTGGGGCCGCGGGAGAGGAGCAGTTTGGTGACGTGGTGCAGGGTGAAGCCGGTGTCGATGATGTCTTCGACGACCAGTACGTCTTGCCCCGCAATCTCACCACGCAGGTCTTTCAGGATGCGCACTTCGCGCGAGGAATGCATGGCGTCGCCATAGCTCGACGCCTCAAGAAAATCGACCTCGACGGGGAGATGAATTTCGCGGACGAGGTCGGCGATGAACACGAATGAGCCGCGCAAAAGGCCCACGACGATGAGGCGGTCAGAGCCCGCGAAATGCGTGGTGATCTGGCGCGCGAGCGATTCCACGCGGGCGGCGATGGATTTTGCGCTGATCATCTGGTCGATCACATAGTCGGGCATTAGGTTCACCTTGTCACAGAGCCGTTGCATAACAAGACCGAAACGCAAAGTCACGGAAACGCCGATGCCCACGCACCATGAGACCAAGGTTGTGCCCTATAGTGCTGCACAGATGTATGCGCTGGTGGCGGATGTGGAGGCATATCCGAAGTTCCTGCCGTGGAATGCGGCGGCGCGGATCAGATCACGCAGGCCGATTGCGGGGGGCGAGGTGATGGAGGCAGATCTGGTGATCAGCTTCAAGGTGTTCCGCGAACGCTTTGGCAGCCGGGTGACGCTGTATCCGGAGGAGAAGCGGATCGAGACAGAGTATCTGGACGGGCCGTTTCGCAAGATGGTGTCGACCTGGGGATTCCGGGACCGGGCAGAGGGCGGGTCGGAGATCGTGTTCTTTGTGGATTTCGAGTTCCGCAATGCGATTTTGCAGGGGATCATCGGGCTGGTGTTCAACGATGCGATGCAGCGGGTGGTGCGGGCGTTCGAGCGGCGGGCGGCGGAGTTGCATGGGGTGGGCGGGTAGGGGGCTCGCCCCCCTTCGGCCTGCGGCCTTACCCCTGTAGGATATTTTCACAGAGAGGAAGTTGTGGGCGTGTGGCCGAGCGCCGCTGCGAGCAGAGCAAGCGCGTGATTGCGGGCGGCAGCGCGGACCTGCGCGCGGCCCAAGGGGCCGAAGTCGATGGTTTGGGTTTGGGTAGGCTGGCCTGTTTGCGCGAGGCCAAAGCAGACGCGGCCTTCGGGTTTGTGGTCAGATGCGCCGGGGCCAGCGATGCCGGTGATTGAGACGGCGTGTGTGGCGGTGGAGCGGGTGAGGGCACCGGTGGCCATTTCGGCGGCGACAGGCTCGGAGACGGCACCGTGGGTGTGCAGGGTGGTGGGGGAGACGTTCAGCATGTCGATCTTGGCGGCGTTGGAATAGGTGACAAAGCCGCGATCAAACACATCGGATGATCCGGCGACATCGGTGAGGGCGGCTGCGACCATGCCGCCGGTGCAGGATTCGGCGGTGGCGATGGTGGCACCTTTGCTGCGGGCGAGGGTGAGGAGGGCGGCAGGGTCCATCAGAAGATGAAGATGACGTGGTAAAGGATGCCGGTTGCGATAACGGCGATGCCGGCAAAGAGGCCGGCCCAGAGATCATCGAGCATGACGCCAGCGGCATCATGGCGGCGGTCGGCGCGCCCGATGAGCCACGGTTTCCAGATGTCGAACAGGCGGAAGAACAGGAATGCGCTGACCCAGGCGGGCCATGGCAGCCAGCCGTCATGGCCGTTGAACCAGAAGGCGAGGGCGGGGAACAAGAGGGCCAGCCATTGGCCTGCCAGTTCGTCGATGACGACATGGGCGGGGTCTTGACCGGGTTGCAGGGTGCGGGCACAGGCGTAAAAGCCGAGGGCGGTGACGGCGATGGTGAGGATGGCGAGGGTGGGGGCACCGGCGTAGCGGTCGATGACGATACCAGCGGCGATGGCTGCGGCGGAGGCCCATGTGCCGGGGGCGGGGCGCAGGTATCCTATTCCAAGGACAGTCAAGACTAATTGGTCGCGACCGAACTCAGAACGCGGGGGGACTGAAGATAAGGGCTCGACAGCCTGCTGCGAACTGTTTGAGGAACGGCGGACGACCCATATGATCATGCCAATGATTGCACCCCCTGTTGCACCAAGCAAAAGAGAGTACAGAACCTCACCAATTCCCAATGTAAGAACTCCTACGTAAAGCTTCTGTCGTAGAAAGGTGTGCTTGGACGAACAGCTGCACGTTCATGCGGGCACCAGCGTGGCGGTGGCAAGGGCGGCGATCCCTTCCTCGCGCCCCGTAAAGCCCAGTTGTTCGGAGGTGGAGGCCTTCACGCTGATACGTTCCACCTCCACCCCCATGATGCGGGCGAGGGTCATGCGCATTTCAGTGGCATGCGGGCCGATCTTGGGGCGTTCGCAGATCAGGGTGACGTCGGCATTGGCAAGGGCATAGCCGCGCGTGCGCAGGCGGGTCATTGCGTGGGCGAGAAAAATCTGGCTGTCGGCGCCTTTCCATTGCAGATCGGAGGGGGGGAAATGCGTGCCAATGTCGCCTTCGGCGAGGGCGCCATAGATGGCATCTGTCAGGGCGTGCATGCCGACATCGGCGTCGGAATGGCCGAGCATGGCGCGTGTATGGGGCACGCGCACGCCGCAGAGCCAGACATGGTCGCCGTCGGTAAAAGCGTGAACGTCAAAGCCGTTGCCGAGGCGCACGTCCATATGGCGTCCTTTCAGGATGCCTTCGGCGCGGGTGAAATCCTGCGGGAAGGTCAGTTTCAGGTTATCTTCATGCCCCGGCGTGATGATGACGGGCAGGCCATGGGCACGGGCGATTGCAACATCATCGGCGGCATCTGTGGCACGGGCAAGATGGGCGGCAAGAATGGCGTCATAGTGAAAGCCCTGCGGGGTTTGGGCGCGAAACAGCGTGTTGCGGTCTTGCGTGCCTGTGACATGGCCATTTTCGCCGCGCCACAAGGCATCGGTGACGGGCAGGGCGGGTGCGGCGGCAGGCGCGTGATCAAGGGCGGCCAACACGGCAGCGATGACGGGGCGCGGCACAAGCGGGCGGGCGGCATCATGGATCAGGACGCGGGTGATGCCCCGGCCTTGCAGTGCGACAAGGGCGTTGCGCACCGATTCTGTGCGCGTGATACCGCCTGTGACGATTTCGGTGCCCAAGGTTTGGGCGCGCGCAGCATCATCGGGGTGGATCACGGTCAGGATGCGGCCAAGGCCCGCAAAGGCGCGGATGGTATGGGCAAGAACGGGTTCGCCGCCAAGCAGTTGCCACTGTTTGGCCAGGTCGCCGCCTGCGCGCAAGCCGCGTCCGGCAGCGACGATGACAATGGCGGTGGACAGGGCGCTGTGCATGGCCCTTTCCTACGCGACTGCCCTTGATCTGACAATCGGGCGGCGGATGGCCCGTGAGCGATTAAAAAACAGGCAAAGCTTGTTTTTGCATCAGATTCATGCGAGCGGCGGGTAGCTATCGCGGCAACGCCGCCCTAGTTTCCAGTGTGAACGGGAAGGATGCCTGCAATTGCTGCGCGTGAATGATATTGCGGTCGATCCGGCGGTGCTGCTGGCCCCGATGGCGGGGATCACTGATCTGCCGTTCCGGCGGATGGTGGCGCGGTTTGGCGCGGGGTTGGTTGCGTCCGAAATGATCGGCAGTCAGGAAGTTGTACAGGCGCAGCCCTTGGCGCGGGCGCGGGCGGAACTGGGTTTTGGCGAAGGGGCGACGGCGGTGCAGATCGCGGGGCGCGATCCGTACTGGATGGCCGAGGCGGCAAAATACGTGGCGGGCATGGGCGCGCGCATCATTGATATCAACATGGGCTGTCCGGCCAAGCGGGTGACGACAGGATGGTCGGGGTCTGCGCTGATGAAGGAGCCAGATCACGCATTGCGGATTATCGACGCCGTGGTGGCGGCGGTGGATGTGCCGGTCACGCTGAAAACGCGCCTGGGGTGGGATGATGCGGCGTTGAATGCGCCGGAACTGGCGCGACGGGCGGAAGGTGCGGGCATCCGAATGGTGACGATCCACGGGCGCACGCGATGTCAGTTTTACAAGGGGGCGGCGGATTGGGCGGCAATCCGGGCGGTGAAGGACGCGGTCGGCATTCCGGTGATTACGAACGGCGACATTGTGGATGTGGCCTCGGCGCGGGCGGCACTTGCGGCATCGGGGGCGGACGGGGTGATGATCGGGCGGGGCGCGCAGGGTGCACCATGGACGCTGGCGGTGATTGCGCATGCGCTGCACGGCACACCCGCCCCGGTGATCCCGCAGGGTGATGCGCTGTGCGATCTGGTGGTGGAACATTACGAGGCGATGCTGGATTTCTACGGGGTCGATCTGGGTGCTCGCGTCGCACGCAAACATCTGGGATGGTATCTGGCATCGGCGGGGATTGCGGATCGGACGATCCTTGCGATTGCGCACCCGGCCCAGGTGATCCGTGCGCTGCGGCAGGCTTTTGCAGGGGCGATGGCCGCATGAGCGCGTATCGCCCGCCATATCCGGTGCCGGGGGTGATCTGGGCGTCATTGCCGCTGCCGGCGCTGCTGTTTGATGCGCGGGGCATCATCATCGAGGTCAACCCGGCGGCCGAGATTTTTCTGAATGCATCGGTCAAGACAATGATCGGGCAACCCGTGTTTGACCGTCTGGCGATTGATGCGCCGATGGATGAGGCGGTGGCGCGGGCGCGGGTGAACCAGTCGCCGATTTTCATCAACGATGTGGACGTGACCACGGGCGAACGCGCACCGGTTCAGTGCAATGTGCAGATCGCCCCGTTGCATGACAATGCGGCGATCATCATGCTGCTGATTTCACCGCGCGAAATTGCCGACAGGCTGGGCCGGTCGATGCAGGCCAAATCGGGCGCGCGGTCGGCCATCGGGATGGCCGAAATGCTGGCGCATGAAATCAAGAACCCGCTGGCGGGGATTTCAGGGGCGGCACAGCTGTTGTCGATGGGGCTGTCTGCGGCGGACCGGGAGTTGACGGACCTTATCGTGGAAGAAACGCGGCGGGTTGTGAAACTGCTGGAAC
Organism: Rhodobacterales bacterium; assembly: GCA_031396505.1. Taxonomy (GTDB): domain Bacteria; phylum Pseudomonadota; class Alphaproteobacteria; order Rhodobacterales; family Rhodobacteraceae; genus JAAFHS01. The sequence goes on along the minus strand of JANNKX010000054.1, from coordinate 24,195 downwards.
AGGTGGAGCAGTTCGGCAATTTGCGCACGCCCGACCGGCGGGCGGTGAACATCCATGACGCGCTGGACCGGGCACGGAAATCGGCGCTGATGGGCTATGCGTCCGGCATGACGATTATCGAGGATTACGACCCGTCGCTGCCATCGACCTTTGCCGATCTTGATCAATTGATGCAGGTGTTCCTGAACCTGATCAAGAACGCGACCGAGGCGACAAAGGGGCGGGGGACGATCCGCCTGCGAACATTCTATGACCTGTCGCTGCGGTTGCGTCGCAAGGATGGGCCGGGGCGCGCGGTGCCATTGCAGATTGAAATCATTGACGATGGCCCCGGCATTCCGCCGGAACTTGGCCCCGATATATTCGAGCCGTTCGTCAGCGGGCGGGAAAACGGCACAGGGTTGGGACTGGCCTTGGTGAGCAAGATCATTTCGGACCATGAGGGCTGGATTTCGGTTGATTCGGTGCCGGGGCGCACGGTGTTTCGGGTGTCACTGCCCATTGTGCCCAAAGACGTCACCCCAAAACAGGAGAACTGAGGATGGATGGCACTGTTCTGGTCGCCGATGACGACCGCACGATCCGCACGGTGCTGACGCAGGCCCTGACACGGGCGGGGTGCAAGGTGCATGCGACATCCAGCCTTGTGACGCTGATGCGGTGGGTCGAAGAGGGCAAGGGCGATCTGGTGATTTCGGATGTGATGATGCCCGATGGCAACGGGCTGGAGGCGCTGCCGCGCATCAGCAAGCTGCGCCCGGGCCTGCCTGTGATCGTGATTTCGGCGCAGAACACGATCATGACGGCGATTCAGGCGGCCGAGGCAGAGGCCTATGATTATCTGCCAAAACCGTTTGACCTGCCCGATCTGATGAAGAAGTCAGCCCGCGCATTGGAATTGAAACGGCGGGCCCGCACAGCGCCGGTGGCACCGCGTGAGGCGGGCGATGATCTGCCATTGGTGGGGCGCACGCCAACGATGCAGGCGCTGTACCGGTTGGTGGCGCGGGTGATGAACACGGACCTTGCCGTGCTGGTGACGGGGGAAAGCGGGACGGGCAAGTCATTGATCGCACGGGCGATCCATGATTTTTCGGACCGGCGGACGCAGCCCTATATCGTGGCGCAAATGTCGGATCTGCAGGGGATGGACGGGCCATCGACGCTGCTGCAACGGGCGCGGGGTGGAAGCCTCGTGTTCGACGAGGTGGCCGATTACGACGACGAGGCGCAGGCGCGGGTGGTCAGGATGCTGGACATGCTTGGCGATCATGCGCCGCGCATCTTGGCCACATCGCAATCCGATCTTTCGGCGCGCATGGATGCGGGGGCATTCCGGCAAGATCTGTTCTACCGCCTGTCGGGTGTGACGCTGACGGTGCCGAGCTTGCGCGAACGGATGGACGACATTCCGCTGCTGGCCGAACATTTTCTGGCCAAGGGCGAACGCGATATGGGCATGGTGCGGCGATTGTCGGGCGATGCGCGTGACCTTGTGCGGGCATACAGTTGGCCCGGCAACGTGCGGCAGTTGGAAAACACGATCCGGCGGTTGATGGTGACAGCGGCGGAGGCGGAAATCAGCAAGGCCGATGTGGTGCTGGTTCTGGGGAATCAGCCGATGGTGGAGCCGCTGCGCGGCGGTGGCGAGGGCGAAAAGCTGTCGGCGTCAGTTGCGCGGCATTTACAGCGCTATTTTGATCTGCATGGCGGGCAGTTGCCGCCGCCGGGGGTTTATCAGCGCATTTTGCGTGAAGTAGAGGGGCCGTTGATCGAAATCGCACTGGATGCGACGGCGGGAAATCAGGCCAGATGTGCCGATCTGTTAGGCATCAACCGCAATACCTTGCGCAAGAAGATCACTGACCTCGATATCCGCGTGACACGGCGGCGCAAGTTGATGTAAAACCGCAACATGGTGCGTGTCTTTCCGGTGCCGTGCCGGATATGACACAACATGTGGCGGCAGAGGCACAAGCCCTGCCTTTGGAGGGCAGATGGCAGGCCGCGTCGGGCATCGCAGCACATGGGAGCGTCTTGTACGCTTGCGCAGGCAAAAGCGGGTGCAGAACGCATCGACGCTGCTGATTGTGCTGTTGGGGCCTGTGCTGGCGGTTGGCACGTTTCTGGCGCTTGGGCCGTTCAACCAATCGGCGGTGTCGCCCGCGCTGCGGTTGGTTCTGCTGGCGGATTTGATCTACGTGCTGGTGATTGCGGCATTGGTGCTGTGGCGGGTGTCGCGCATTATTGCCGACCGGCGCAGCCAATCGGCGGGGTCGCGGCTGCATTTGCGGCTGTCGGGCGTGTTCGCGATCGTGGCGTTGATCCCCACGGTTATCGTCGCGATTTTTGCGGTGCTGACGGTGAATTTCGGGCTTGAGGGCTGGTTTTCCGAACGGGTGCGCGGGGTTGTGGGCAATTCGTTGTCGGCGGCCGAGGCCTATGAGGCCGAACACAAGGGCGATCTGATTGCAGACGCGGAAAAGCTGGCGGGGGATCTGAACCTGGCCAAGCAATCGACGTTTTTTCTGCGGGACGATCAGTTGCGCCCACTGCTGACGCAGGGGCAGGCGAACATTCAGCGGGGCCTGCGTGAGGCGTTTCTGGTGGATGGTGCGGGCGATCTGCTGACGCGGGGCGAGCGGTCGTATCTGTTTGATTTTGAAAAGCCTTCGGACGAGGACATGGCCCGCGCTGCAGCGGGCGAGACCGTGGTCATTCAGGATTGGGACAATAACGAGTTTCGCGCGCTGGTGCGGCTGGAGGCGTTTGCGGACCGCTATCTTTACGTGTCGCGCAATGTGGACGGGTCGATCCTTTCGCTGCTGGACGAGACGCGGGAAACCGTGCGCCTTTATCATCAACTGGAATCGGAACGCGGGCGGCTGCTGTTTGAATTCGGGCTTTTGTACCTTGGGTTTGCGGTGATCCTTATTCTGGCGGCGGTCTGGTTGGGCCTGTGGTTCGCCGAACGGCTGGCGCGGCCCGTGGGGCGGCTGGCGGGGGCGGCGCAACGCGTGGGCGGGGGCGATCTGGAGGTGCAGGTGCCCGAAGAGGATGGCGATGACGAAATCGCGATGCTGGGCCGCTTGTTCAACCAGATGACGCGGCAGTTGAAGGGCCAGCGCGAGGCCCTGATCGACAGCAACCGCACGACCGAACGGCGCCGCCGGTTGTTTGATTCGGTGCTGTCGAACGTGACGGCGGGGGTGATTGGCCTTGATGCCGAGGGCAGGGTGGATTTCGTAAACCGGGCGGGTGAGCGGCTGCTGGATGTGAAGGGCGAGACGCATGAGGTGGCGCTGGCGCAGGTGGTACCGGAATTTGCGGGGCTGTTTGACCGTTTGCGCGACGGTTCTGGGGCGGCGGTGCAGGAAGAAGTGCGCCTGACACGGCGGGGCCGGATGGAAAGCCTGCTGGTGCGGATGTCGGTGCGGCGCAACGACGCGCAACGGTTGGAAGGCTATGTGGTGGCGTTTGATGATGTGACGGACCTTGTGTCGGCACAGCGGATGGCAGCCTGGGGTGATGTGGCGCGCCGCATTGCGCATGAAATCAAGAACCCGCTGACGCCGATCCAGTTGTCAGCGGAACGCATCCGCCGCAAATTCCGTGATCAGGTGAACGAGCCGGAAGATCTGGATCAGTACACGGATGTCATTATCCGCCAGACCAACGACTTGCGCCGGATTGTGGATGAGTTTTCGAAATTCGCACGGATGCCGGAGCCTGACCGGCGGGAAACTGATCTGACAGCTTTGGTGCGCGCATCGATCATGTTGCAGGAGAACGGCCAGCCAAATGTGCGGTTCATCAAATCGCTGCCCGCGGGCGAGGTGGTGATGGAGGTGGATGGCACCATGATCGGACAGGCGTTGACGAATTTGATCAAGAACGCAGGCGAAGCGATTGAAACCTATCAGGAAAGAGGCGCGCCAGCGGGCTTTCAACCGGAAATCAGGATCGAGTTTCAAGTGAATGACGACCGCGCGTTGATTCAGATTGCGGACAATGGCATCGGCCTTCCACCTGACCGCGCACGGCTATTTGAACCCTATGTCACAACGCGCGAAAAGGGCACGGGCCTTGGCCTGCCTATCGTGAAGAAGATCATCGAAGAACATGGCGGCACGCTGACGTTGCATGACGCGGCCGTCTTTGAAGGCAATTCCCATGCCGGGGCGATGGCAGAGATTATTCTGCCGCGCCTGATCCGTATCCGACCGAAAAAAGCAGAAGGACAGGCAGCATCATGAGCAGCATCCTCATCGTTGATGACGAAAAAGATATCCGCGAGTTGATTGGCGACATTCTGAAAGACGAAGGCTATGCCGTCAGATTGGCGGCAAATTCCGACAGTTGCATGGCGGAAATCAATGCCGAACCGCCAGCTTTGATGATCTTGGATATCTGGCTGAAGGACAGCCGGATGGATGGAATTGATATTCTGAAAACGGTGAAACGGGATAACCCGGATGTGCCGGTGGTGATCATTTCGGGACACGGCAACATCGAAATTGCGGTCGCGGCGATCAAACAGGGGGCCTATGATTTCATTGAAAAGCCGTTCAACATTGATCAGCTGATGGTGGTGGTCAGCCGTGCGATGGAAACCAGCCGGCTGCGGCGCGAAAACACCGACCTGCGCCGCCGCGATGTGACTTCGTCAGAAATGATTGGATCAAGTACGGCGTTCAAGACATTGAAAGCACAGCTGGATAAGGTCACAAAGTCCAACGGGCGGGTGATGCTGACGGGGCCTGCGGGATCGGGCAAGGAAATGGCGGCGCGGTTCATTCATATGAATGGCAACCGGGCGGCGGGGCCGTTCGTCAGCGTGTCATCGGCCACGATTGAACCCGAACGCATGGAAGAAGTGCTGTTTGGCCGCGAGACTCCGGAACGCGGTGTTGAACAGGGTTTGCTGGAGCAGGCGCATGGTGGCGTGGTCTACTTTGATGAAGTCGCCGATATGCCGGTGGGCACGCAAAGCAAGATCCTGCGGGTGCTGACGGAACAGCAATTCATGCGGGCGGGCGGCACGGACAAGGTGCGGGTCGACCTGCGGGTGATCTCATCCACAACGCGCGATCTGCGCGCGGAAATTGCGGCGGGGCGGTTCCGGCAGGAACTGTATGACCGCCTGAACGTGGTGCCGATTGCGGTGCCTGCACTGAACGACCGGCGCGAGGATATTCCGGAGCTGACGCGGGCATTTATCGAGACATTCCACAAATCGCAGGGGCTGCCGAACCGGGCGCTGACGATGGATGCGGAGGCCTTGTTGCAGACGATGCCCTGGCCCGGAAATGTGCGCCAGTTGCGCAACGTGATCGAACGCGTGCTGATTCTGGGCGAAAGCACGGGGCCGATTGATGCGCGCGAACTGCCGGGGCAGGACATGGCGGGCGAGACGGATGGCAAGATGGTGCTGGGGGGCGCAATGGCGACCTTGCCGCTGCGCGAGGCGCGCGAACTGTTCGAACGCGAATACCTGCTGACGCAGATCAACCGTTTCGGCGGCAATATCAGCCGGACGGCGAGCTTTGTGGGGATGGAACGCAGCGCGCTGCACCGGAAGTTGAAATCATTGGGCGTGGTATCGACGGCCAAGGGCGGGCGGATGGTGCGCTTTGACGAGGACGAGGACGAAGAGGTTTGATTGACCCTGCCGCCCCCATCTGTCAGACGAAGGGGGATTGGGCCGCAATAGGGTGCGTGTATGAAGGTCATCATCTGTGGCGCCGGACAAGTGGGGTGGCAGATTGCACGCCATTTGTCGGGCGAAAAGAATGATGTGACAATTATCGACACGAATGCCGATCTGGTGCGCCGGGCGTCTGATACGCTGGATGTGCAAGGCATTATCGGATTTGCCAGCTATCCCGATGTGCTGGAAATGGCGGGCGCGCGGGATGCCGACATGATCATTGCGGCGACGCATAGCGACGAGGTGAACATGGTCACCTGTCAGGTCGCCCATTCGATTTTCGGGATCACCCGCAAGATTGCGCGGCTGCGGTCACAAAGCTATCTGGACGCAATCTATTCGGATCTTTACCGGCGTGACCACTTGCCGATCGACGTGGTGATCAGCCCGGAACGCGAAGTGGCCGAGGCCGCGTTGCAGCGTCTGGCGGCCCCGTCGACCTTTGACACGGAAAGTTTCATGGGGGGGCGAGCGCAACTGTTGGGCATCGCGCTGGACGATGACTGCCCGGTGGTGAATACGCCGTTGCGACAGCTGAGCGATCTGTTTTCGACGCTGCGGGCGATTGTGGTGGGGGTGCGGCGCGAGGAACGCCTGTTTGCACCAAACCCGGCGGATCAGTTGTTTCCGGGCGATCAGGTCTATGTATTTGCGCATTCGGATGATGCGAACCGCGCCTTGGAAATATTTGGAAAGAAAACGAAAAAGCAGGAACGTGTGGTCATCATCGGGGGCGGCAATGTGGGGCTTGCGGTGGCGCGCGCGCTTGAATTGCGGACCGACCGGGTGCGCGCGAAAATCATCGAACGCGACCGGGCGACAGCAGAGCGGGCGGCAGATATGCTGGAGCGGACGATTGTGCTGCATGGTGACGGCATGGATATGGACCTGCTGATCGAGGCAAACATCGACCGGGCGGATGCGGTGCTGGCGGTCACGGACGACGACAAGACGAATATGCTTGTGGCCGTGCGGGCCAAACAGGCGGGTGCCGCGATGGCGATTGCGCTGGTCAATGATCCGACATTGGCACCGTTGATGGGGCCGCTGGACATTGATGCCTACATCAACCCGCGTGCGACAACCGTGTCGTCCATTCTGCGGCATGTACGGCATGGCCGGGTGCGCGGGGTCTATTCGATTGGCGATGCCGAAGCGGAAGTGATCGAGGCGCAGGTTTTGTCAACTTCGCTGATTGCGGGTAAAATCGTGCGTGACATTGCCTTTCCCGAAGGTGTGCTGGTGGGGGCAATCATGAAGGGCGAAAAGGTGATGAAACCGACGGGCGATCTGCGGATTGATGCAGGCGACGTGGTGGCCCTGTTCGCGATGGCAAAAGATGTGCCCGAGGTGGAGCGTCTGTTGCAAGTTTCCATTGATTTCTTCTGACACGCTGATGTTGCGCCGCGTTCTTGATCTGCCACCGATGGTCATCCTGATGGGGGTGATGGGCAATTCAATGTGGCTTCCGGCAATTCATGCCGCTGTGACGAACGATGAGGAAACGGCGCGCGCGTTTTTTTATGCGGCGATTACGCTGTTGCTGATGGTTGGGCTGATCGCGATTGCGACATCGAACCGGCGGCCGTCAAATACGGCGAGCAATCAGTTGTTGACGCTGGTCGGGGCATATGTGGTGTTGCCGCTGATGGCGACGGTTCCGGTAATGCAGGCGGTCCCAGATACAAGTTTCGGCAATGTGTGGTTCGAGATGGTGTCGTGTTTCACGACCACGGGGGCCACGGTCTATGATGGTGTCGGGCGATTGCCACCATCGGTGCATCTTTGGCGGGCGATGGTTGGCTGGATGGGCGGATTCTTTGTGCTGCTGACGGCATTGGCCATTCTGGCACCGATGAATCTGGGTGGGGCGGAACTGATTTCAGGGGTGAACCACGGGCATGACGCGGCAGGCACGCGGCAGGTGGCCACGGTCGCACAGATGCCGGAACGGGTATTGCGGCACGCGGCACTGCTGTTTCCGACCTATTTCGGGCTGACAATGGTACTGTGGATCGGCTTGATGCTGTTGGGGGAGGCGGGGTTATTCGCCCTGATCCTTGCGATGGGGACATTATCGACCAGCGGCATCATGGATGATGGGGCGCAATTTGCGGCAACTGGCGGATTTTGGGCGGAGCTGCTGATCTTTGTATTCCTGACGGTTGCAGTGACACGCCGCGCATTGCCGGGGCTTGCCCTTGTTGATCGGGCCGGGCGGATTATCCGTGACCCGGAAGTCCGGATGGCGGTTTTTATCGTGGTGTTTGTGACGGCGGCGCTGTTTTTGCGGCACTGGGTTGCAATGCTTGGGTACCCCGATCAGATGTCGATTCTTGGCGCGCTGCGGACGTTCTGGGCCGCGTTGTTCATCACGCTAAGCTTTCTGACAACGACAGGATATGTGCCGTCGGATTGGGACAACACGCAGATCTGGCTTGGGTTGGGAACGCCGGGAATGGCGATGCTGGGGCTGGCGATTGTGGGCGGTGGCGTGGCGACTACGGCAGGTGGGGTCAAACTTCTGCGGGTCTATGCGCTGTTTCGGCATGGTGAGCGGGAATTGGAACTGCTGGTGCATCCCAATTCGGTGGGCGGCAGGGGTGAGGGCGCACGGCGGTTGCGGCAGCAAGGGGCGATAACCGCCTGGATCTTTTTCATGCTGTTTGCGATCACGATTGCGGCCGTGATGATGGCTCTGTCACTTGCCGGGGTCAGCTTTGAGGCAGCGATGGTTCTGGCGGTGTCGGCATTGACGACAACGGGTCCATTGGCCGAAATTGCCGGAACGACGCGGATTTTATACAGCGATCTGAACACGCCTGCACAGGCGATCGTGGCCGTGGCCATGGTGGTCGGGCGGTTGGAAACGCTTGCCATTCTGGCGCTTTTCGCGCCCGATGGCTGGCACAGGTGACACGGCGCGCTATTCTGCTGCGACAGCGTTGCATTTTAGTCTGGAAACTGGACACTGACTGCGATTAGGTAACAAGGCGGCGTGCCTGTGTTGCACACGACATCAGGGACATCAAAAACAAGCCAACAAAAACAAAGGCAAAAGACGAAAATGGCTGGCGATAAACAAAACTTGCAGGATGCGTTCCTGAACCACGTCCGGAAAGCCAAGGTTCCGGTGACGATTTTTCTGATCAACGGGGTAAAGCTGCAAGGCGTTATCACGTGGTTTGACAACTTTTGCGTGCTGCTGCGCAGAGACGGCCAATCGCAACTTGTGTACAAGCACGCGATTTCGACCATCATGCCGGGTGCACCAATCAATCTGTATGAAGGCGAAGAGTAATCACCGACGCTGACGACGACTGGCTGCCACAGCGCGAGACGGGGCATGCAACCGTGGCCCCGGCGACGCGTGGTTATGTGCTGCATCCCGATTTCAAATCCGGTGGTAAGAGGCGCTTGCCTGAACATGGGCTGGCCGAGGCGGTATCGCTGGCGGGTGCACTGCCGGGGATGGAAGTCGTGGGGGGCGAGGTAGCGCGGGTGGCGCGAGCGACGCCTGCCACGCTGTTCGGGTCGGGCAAGGTTACAGAACTTGGCGCGCGGATGCGTGATCTGGACGTCGAGGTGGTGTTCGTGGACGGGCCGGTGACGCCGGTGCAGCAGCGCAATCTGGAAAAGGAATGGGGGGTCAAACTTCTGGACCGGACCGGGCTTATTCTGGAAATCTTTGCCGACCGGGCGCGCACGCGCGAAGGCGTGTTGCAGGTGGAACTGGCGGCGCTGTCGTATCAGCGCACGCGGCTGGTGCGGGCCTGGACACACCTTGAGCGGCAGCGTGGCGGTTTCGGGTTTGTCGGCGGGCCGGGCGAGACGCAGCTGGAGGCGGACAGGCGGGCGATTGACGATCAGGTGATCCGCCTGAAGCGGCAGCTGGACCGGGTGGTGAAAACGCGCGCACTGCACCGGGCATCGCGCCGCAAGGTACCGTTCCCGATTGTGGCGCTGGTGGGCTATACGAACGCAGGGAAATCGACGCTGTTCAACCGGGTGACGGGCGCGGATGTGCTGGCGAAAGACATGCTGTTTGCGACGCTGGACCCGACAATGCGGGGGGTCGTGCTGCCGTCGGGGCGCAAGATCATTCTGTCAGATACGGTGGGTTTTATCAGTGATCTGCCGACGCAGCTGGTGGCGGCGTTCCGCGCGACACTGGAAGAGGTGCTTGAGGCGGATTTGATTTGCCATGTGCGCGACATTGCACACCCGGAATCGGCAGAACAGGCGGCGGATGTGTCGGATATTCTTGGATCACTGGGGGTGAATGCCGCGACACCGATGATCGAGGTGTGGAACAAGCTGGATCTGGTGGATGCGGGGTTGCAGCAGACGCTGATGGATCAGGCGGGCAAATCGGACCGGGTGTTTGCAGCCTCGGCCCTGACAGGGGCGGGGATTGACCGGCTGCTGGAGGCGATCTCGGTTGCGTTCGATGAGGACAAAAGCGACGTCACGCTGGACTTGCCGTTTGCGGATGGCAAGCGGCGGGCGTGGTTGCACGGCGAGGGCGTGGTGCTGTCCGAAGTGGCAGGCGAGGACGGTTACCGGATCGCGGTGCGCTGGACCGCGCGGCAGGCGGCGCGGTTCGCGGCGGTGTGACCCAAGGGACGGATGGGCAGCATGGCCCATCGACCCTGTCAGAGACCGACAATCCCGCGGTCGACAAGGCCCGCGATTGTGCCAGACGGCAGGCCTAGAATATCCGCAAGGATGGCTTCGGAATGTTCGCCCAGGCGCGGGGCCGGAATTGGAATTGCGCGGTCATGGGCCGTCGACATCACGGGCGATCCGGGCACAGGGTATGTGCCGATGCCGGGTTGGGTGATTGCGGTGAACATCGGGTTGTCGGGCGAAAGATCGGGGTCATGGGTTACGGCCCCGGCGAAGGTGCGGAACACTGACCATGTCAGGCTTGCGGCATCGAACAGAGGTGCGATTTCTGTCAGGGTGCGGGCGGCAAACCATGGGCTGAACAGGGCGGTGATTGCAGCACGTGCGGCCCAGCGGTTGCCCTCCAGCGCAAGGTCGGTGGCAAGCCCCACCTGCAGGGCGGCGATCGCATCGGCCATCCCCATCACCTTGACCAGCCCCCTCCATTGCCGATCTGTAAGGCCAATGACCATCACGCGCTGCCCGTCGGCGCATAGGAAATCCTGCCCATAAGCGCCGTAAAGCGCATTTCCCGCCTTGGCACGGTCAACGCCGTTCACCAGCACCTCGGCCACGATACCCAGATGCCCCATGACGCCTGCCGCGACGTCTTTCAGGCTGAGTTCGGCGAGTTGTCCTGCCCCGGTACGCAGGCGGTGGCGTTCGGCGGCAAGGGTGGTGCCCACAATCATCTGCCCCGCGATCAGATCCCATGCGGGCAGCACATGTGCGATGGGATCACTGTCTGGTGCGCCTGTTGCCATCGGAAAACCCAAGGACGGGTTCACGGTGTAATCCACTGCGGGTTCGCCACGCCGGGTGCCGGTGAGCGAGACCATGATGAGGTCGGCGCGTGCAGCGGACAGGGCGGGGTAATCCAGCGCGCCGCGCCCGCGCAGGTTGGTCAGGAACACGCCTGCATCGGGGCCGGGCGCGGTGATGAGGGCGGCCACAATCTCGGCCCCTTCGGCGCAGGCAAAGTCGATGGCGAGGGAACGCTTGCCCTTGTTCAGCCCGGCCCAGAACAGGCTTTCACCCGTGGCTGTGACAGGCCAGCGATGCGCATCCAGCCCACCTTGCAGGCGGTCAATGCGAATGACGTCGGCCCCCATCTGCGCCATGGTCATGCCCGCCATCGGCATGGCGACGAATGCCGAACTTTCGATTATGCGCAGGCCCGCCAGCGGCCCGCTCACCACGTTACCGCTGCGGTCATGCATTGCATCCCCTCACGATCCACCGTGGCAAGTTGCGTATCCCATGCGCAGAGCGTCAACGGCCCTGCAAAGGCTGGGCGCACACCGCGAAAGGCATAAGCGCGGGGGGACCTGCCGCATGCCCGCATGGCGGCATTTAGCAGCACCATGGCCTGCATCGGGCCATGGGTCACAAGGCCGGGGTAGTGTTCGACGCCCGTGGCGTAGGGCAGGTCATAGTGGATGCGATGCGCGTTGAAGGTCATTGCGGAATAGCGGAACAGGCGGGCGGGATCGGCCATGAAAGGATGCTGCCAATCGGGAGCTGCGGGCGCGGGTTGCGGCGGCGGCGGGGTGTAGTGATCGGGGATGGCCACGTAGACGATATCCTGCTGTTCGGTCACAACGCCTTCGGCCCCGGTTGTTTCGTGGCCAACGGTGACAAAGACCATGCGACCCGATGCCCCTGCTTTCTCGGATACTTTCAGGATTTCGGAGCGGCGTGTCAGAACCTCATCTATCAGCAGATGCCCCTGAAACGACAAGCGCCCCCCCGCCCACATCCGGCGCGGAAGTGGCACAGGTGGGAGGAAACCCCCGCGTTTCAGATGGCCATCTTCGGCAAGGTCTGCGTGTTGGGCATGGGGAGCCCAACCCATCCAATGCCAGAGTGGCGGCAGGATGTGGGTGGGAGTAGAAGTGATATCCAGTGTCTGGTTCATACGAACGACATCGCGCATGGTGACGCAGTCTGTCGCCGTTTCAGTCCGTCCAATCCACCAGTTGAACTCGTCGGACATGTTCCACCCCGTTTCGCAGTTGCAGCGCAATTTTATTGCGCAGTCATTGCCAGAACCATGGCCAAGGTCAAGTCGATTATGGCGCGGGTGTGAGTGTCGTGATGCCAACGGCTGCTGCACGCGCAAGGGCCGGGTCCAACGACATCGGCACATATTCGCCACGCCGCCACAATTCCCCCAAGTCATCATAAAAGCGCGACAGAGGATGGCCGGACTGTCCGGTGGCGGTGATGAAGACCGACGAATCCGGATCGGCAAAATCATAGACGCCGCGATAGCCCGCACCATGCACATTCAGAAACGGTTCGGGTTCGGTGCCAGCCGTGCGGCCGCGCAGCAGGGTATTGTCGCCGCCGCTGGTGGATTGGCGGATGTTCACGAAATAGCGCAGCACCGGCACGTCCCCCAGCACCGGGTGATCATGCGTCGCCTGATGCGCGTCGCCCCAACGCCAGCTTTCGACATTGGGGCCGTAGGTTTCGGTCAGGCCCAGCAGCGCATCGTCAAGGGCAATGCGGGCCAGATCCGTGCAGCTTTCGACCGGGGCGGATTGGATCACATCGCACCAGATGCTGGCGCCGCCGGTGTTGCGATAGACGCGTTCCAGAAACACCGGCTCCACATGGGTGAATTCATCCGCCATCGGCCCCAGATCATCGCGGATCAGGCGGTCTTGCAACGCGCGCAGCCAGGCTTCGGCAATCAGGGGTTCGGGCAGATGTTCGTTCATCTCGCCGTTCCATGCGGCCAGCAGTTCAAGCGCGCGCTGGCGCAGGCGTTCGGGGGACCCGTCGGGTGCGGCCTCGCCCGTGAACCACAAATCTGCCCCGATCAGCGGGAGCAGGGTGCGCGCCGTCGGGCTGACGGTATCGAGCTGCGCCTCGATAAAGCTGTCGCGCGTGTGCACGGCACGCTGTTGCATCAAGGTCAGCCAGCGTTGCATGCGTTGCGTATCACCCCATTCAAAACTGACATGGGCAGGAAAGGGGCGGTCGACGGTTTTGTTATTGGTATTGCCCAGCAAACCCGCTGCCGGGTTTTCGATGCGAAAGTTGTTTTCGTAGGGGAACATGCCTTGCCAGCGGTTTGTCGCAATCCAGCCCGGTGACGGGATCCTGCCCTGACTTTGATGTGCGGCATCGCGTTTGGGCATGGCACCGATCAGCTGCATGGCAATGCCGTCGGCATCGGCCAGCGTCAGGTTCTGGGAGGGAGCGATGAATTGTTCGCCCGCAGCCAGCGCCTCGGCAATCGAGGCGGACTGCATCAGGGCGATGGCAGAGGTCATTGAGGTATCTGCCGCACTGAACGCGGTCCATGCCAGAGCAACGACATGATCCGGGGGGGTAATCGACGCCAGATCATAGTGCGATCCGGGCAGGATGGGGCCATTGTCAGACCAGCGCAGGGTGATGGTGACGGGTTCGGCATCGGCCACGGTAATGATGGTGCGGCGGGTTTCAAACGCCTTCCAGCCATCGGGGGTTTTGTATTCCTCATGGTTGGCGGGGTTCAGTTGTTCGATGAACAAGTCCTGATCATCGAGATAGCTGGAGGTCAGCGCCCAACCGAGTTGTTCATTACGCCCGATCATGATCGCAGGCACGCCGGGGATCGTGGCCCCGATCACGCCCCCCGATTGCAGTTGCAGCCGCGCCAGATACCATATGGTGGGCGCGGTAAAGCCAAGGTGCGGGTCATTGGCAAGCAGCGTGCCACCGGATGCAGACCGGGCGGGCGCTGCGGCCCATGCGTTTGAGGCCCCCGCAAAGGGCAGGCGCGGAAACGGCGACAGCGGATCATCCGTGGCCATGCGGAGCGGCACCTGCGAGGGCGGCACTTGTGGAAACAGGCTGGCGAAATCCGGCGAGGTGACACCTTTCGTCGGATCATCGGGCAGAATGTCGGTCAGACGTTCGGGCGGCAAAAGCAGGGACATGCGGGCGCGCAGCACCTCGGATTCCAGATGGGACGACAGTTGCAGGGCCATAAGTTTGATGATGGCAATGCTGTCGGCGGGCTGCCACGCCGCAATTTCGTTGGAAAAGAAGAAAAATTCGGGTGCGCCACGCCCACGCGCGCCGACATTAACCTGATTGATCCACGCATTGACGCCTGCACTATACGCCTCCAGTGCGACAATCGTTTCGGGCGATTGCACGGCCACAGACTGCACCGACAGATTGTAAAGATCATAGCGGCGCAGCAGTTCATCAATTTTCACGGTGCGGGTGCCGAACACTTCGGACAGGCGGCCTTGAGCGGTGCGGCGCAACATCGTCATCTGCCACAAACGATCCTGTGCATGGGCAAAGCCAAGTGCATAGAATACATCCGCATCCGTTTGGCCATCGATATGGGGCACGTTGTCGTTGTTGCGCACCACCTCGACCGGCGCTGCGAGGCCAGGCAGGACGAAGGTTTCGGTATAGTCGGGCAATGAGCGGGACAAAAACCAGTAAGCGATAAGAATGACCAACAAACCGAGCAGCATGGCCCCGCTGAACAGACGCAATAGCCAACGGAAAGCAACGATCATCGGGGGCCTGTTCTTGACGGCGGGTGTGCTTGCTGTTCCTAGTCGATTGGAACGGCAAGGGCAACAAAGGGGCAGTGAATGACGAAGGTAGCGTTTCTGGGACTTGGGGTCATGGGCTTTCCGATGGCGGGGCATCTGGCGGCCAAGGGACATCAGGTCACGGTGTATAACCGCAGTATCGCAAAAGCCGAGGCTTGGGTTGCCCAGCATGG
The DNA here is from genome assembly GCA_031396505.1 of Rhodobacterales bacterium. GTDB lineage: Bacteria > Pseudomonadota > Alphaproteobacteria > Rhodobacterales > Rhodobacteraceae > JAAFHS01. The sequence continues at coordinate 9,070 of JANNKX010000054.1, read as the reverse complement.
CGGGGCTGCGGCTGATACACCTGCGCAGGCCGCTGCCGGGGCCGATTTCGTGATGGCCTGCGTGGGCAATGACGACGATCTGCGGTCGGTCTGCCTTGGGAAGACGGGGGCCTTCGCCGGGATGGCTGAGGGCGCGGTGTTCGTGGATCACACGACAGTGTCGGCGCAGGTGACGCGGGAACTTGCGGCCGTGGCGGTTGGGGCGGGTCTCGGGTTTGTTGATGCACCTGTATCTGGCGGGCAGGCGGGTGCAGAAAACGGTGTGTTATCCGTGATGTGCGGCGGAAACCTTGCAGATTACACGAAGGCAGAACCGGTGATTGCGGCCTATGCGCGCATTTGCAAACGCATCGGGGACACCGGGGCCGGGCAACTGGCCAAGATGATGAACCAGATCTGCATTGCGGGCCTGATGCAGGGCCTGTCAGAGGCGCTGGCCTTTGGGGAAAAGGCCGGACTGGACGGCGCGGCAGTGGTGGAGGTGATTTCGCAGGGTGCGGCGGGGTCGTGGCAGATGGTCAACCGGCACAAAACGATGCTGGCCGATCACTTCACGCATGGCTTTGCGGTTGACTGGATGCGCAAGGACCTTGGCATCTGTCTGACAACGGCGGATGACATCGGCGCCAGCCTGCCGGTGACCGCGCTGGTGGACCAGTTCTACAAGGATGTGCAGCTGATGGGCGGGGGGCGGTGGGATACATCGAGCCTGATCAAACGCTTGCGCACGTGAGCGTCGGGCGGATCATTCACGGCGATGATGACGTGGCCGAAGGGGCTGCGTGGCTGGCGGCTTATGATCTGCGGTTTGCCATGATCTTGGAGCAAGTAGGTCCACTGCCCCTGCGCCGATGGGACGAAGGGTTTTCGACGCTGCTTCATGTCATCCTGGGCCAACAGGTTTCGGTGGCATCTGCAGATGCAACCTATGCGCGGCTGGAATTGGCGGGATTGACCGATGCGAACGCGATGGCGCAGGCGTCCGATGACGCATTACGGTCGGTTGGTTTGAGCCGTCAGAAAGCGCGCTATGGGCGGGCTTTGGCGCAAGCGGATATCGATTACAATACGTTGCGCGGCGTTCCTGACACTGAAGTGATCGCTGCATTGATCGCCCTGCCGGGGATCGGGGCCTGGACGGCCGAGATTTATGCGATGTTTGCACTGGGCCGGGCGGATGTGTTTGCGCATGGCGATCTTGCGCTGCAAGAGGCGGCGAAGGTGCTTTTGGGACTGGACGCACGGCCAAATGAACGGCAGATGCGCGCGATAGCGGCGGCATGGTCGCCGTGGCGGTCGGTTGCGGCACGTGTGCTTTGGGCTTATTACCGGTTTCTGAAATCGCGGGACGGGGTGGTGTGATGCGGCAATTGCAGTTCAAGACGAAACCGGCTTTATCGGGAAAAACCAAAAGCTTGGTGGTGTTTCTGCATGGCTACGGCGCGGATGGGGCAGACCTGTTGGGGCTTGCTGATCCGCTGGGGCCGCATTTAACGGATACGACCTTTGTCGCCCCCGATGCGCCGGAACGCGCACAAGGCGGCTACGGGCTGCAATGGTTTCCGATCCCGTGGCAGGACGGATCATCCGAGGCGGCGGCAGCAGAAGGCCTCGCACGGGCAAGCGACGATCTGAATGCGTTTCTCGATGCGTTGCTAAAGTCTGAAGGATTGGCCGATAGCGCATTGGCATTCTTCGGTTTTTCGCAAGGTGCGATGATGGCAATGCATGTGGCGCCCCGCCGTAAAATGGCAATGGCGGGCGTGGTGGCGATTTCGGGGCGGTTGTTGGCGCCGGAAAAGATTGACGAAATCACGGTGAAACCGCCGGTTCTGCTGATCCATGGTGATGACGATCAGGTCGTGCCGTTCGGGAACATGGAATATGCGGGGCAGGTTCTGACAGGGGCCGGGATCGATACCTATGGCCATGTCATGCAGGGCACGGGGCACGGGATCGCGCCGGACGGGTTGCAGGTGGCGCTGTCGTTTCTGCGCGACAGGTTTGCCGGTTAGCCGACGCCGCCGTTTGCAAGATAGACCGCACAGCCCGTCAAGGCGGCAAAGTCATCAGTGACAATTGTGATGGCACAGTTTTTGACAATCTGGCGCATCCGGCCCTTGTCATGAAAATGCGCGGACAGCCCCATTTCGGCAAACATTGGGGTCATGGCGCGCGCCATCCCGCCAATCAGATAAATGCCGCCATAGGGCAGGTGGATCATCGCCAGATTGCCCAGTTCCTGCCCCAGAATGCGCACGTAGTGACGGGCGGTTTCCAGGGCCAGCGGTTCGCGCGCGGCGATCCCGGCCATCACCTGCGCGGAGGTGCGGGGATCAAGCCTGCCCGCCTGCGATGACACAAAGGCGTAGATGTGTTCGATGCCGCGCCCGGCCAGCACATCCTCGACCCCGGTAAAGCCGTGGGCATCTGCGCCGTAGGTTTCGACGAACTTTGACAAGGCGAGGTCTTCATCGGTCCGCACGGGCATGGTGATGTGGCCGCATTCCGACGGCGCGACGATGCGGCCCCAAGGGGTGTTATGAACGGGGGCGGCGTTGACGCCGGTGCCAAGGCCCACTACCAGCATCGAGGCACCGGGTTTGGTCGGGCCATCGACAATGCGGTGGAGGTTGCCTGCGGCGATATGGCCCAAGGCCTGGCCCTGCGCTTGCAGGTCGTTCAGGATGGCGACATGTTTTGCCCCTGTGGCCGTGGCGATATTGGGGCAGGTGATGGTCCAGTCGATATTGGTCATCTCGGCCACACCGCTGCTGACCGGGCCAGCGGCGGCAACGCAGACGCCATCGACGGCTTGCAGATCATGATCAGCCAGATAGCGGTTCAGGACGGATTCGAGGTTGGCATGGTCGCCATTGCGGAATTTTGCGACCGTCGCCGGGCGCACGGTTGGACCGTCGGCAAGGGCCACACGGGTATTGGTCCCGCCGATATCGGCCACGATCACGAGCGGTTGCATGCGATACCCCTAGTCATTGCGCGCAATGGCGCGGCGCAAGGCGTGATAGGATGATTTCGGCGTGCGCTTCAAGGTTTCAAAATCGACATGCACAAGACCAAAGCGTTTTTCGTAGCCTTCGGCCCATTCGTAATTGTCGAGGAGGGACCAATAGAAGAAGCCTTTGACGTTCGCGCCTGCGTCAATCGCGGTCTTGGTCGCGCGCAGGTGCGCAAACAGATAATCTTCTCGTATTCCGTCTGTTACAGCACCATCTTCAACTTGATCGGCGTTGGCCATGCCATTTTCAGTGACATATATCGGCAGATCGCCGACATAGTCGCGCGCTATGCGGGTGAGGAAGGTTTGCAGGCCGTCTGGATAAATCTCCCATCCCATCTGGGTTTTGGGCAAGGGCCCCGGCACATCGCGCAGATGCGGCCAAGGGGCACCCGCGTCATGGGCATGCAGGTGGCGGGTGTAGTAATTGACGCCCAGCCAATCAAGCGGCTGGCCGATAAGTGCCATATCATCCTGCCAGCCTTGCGGCATATGGGGAGCAAGGCCCGCGAGGACGGCTTCAGGATAGGTTTGGCGCGTGATGCCTTCGATGAACCAGCGGTTGAAGATGCCATCCCACAGGGCGGCAGCGGCGCGATCTTGCGGTGCATCGGTCGCCGGGGCGGCGTGATCGAAGTTCAGCACGATGCCAAGGTTTGGCTGGCCGATGCCGCGCAGGCGTTCGACAGCCAAGCCATGCGCCAGCAGGATATGGTGCATCGCGCGCGCGGTGGCGCGGATATCGCGCAGGCCGGGGGCATGCGCGCCCATGAAATGCGACAGCCAGGCCACGCACCACGGCTCGTTGATGGTGGCGATGGAGGCGACACGGCTGCCCAGTGTTTCGGTGATGGCTTGGGCAAAATCGGCAAAGCGATGGCAGGTGTCACGATTGGCCCACCCCCCCTGATCGGCAAGGGCGGAGGGCATTTCCCAGTGGTACAGCGTCTGAAACGGTTTCAAACCGCGTTCCAGCATGCCATCAACAAGGCGATCATAAAAATCAAGCCCTTGTGGGTTGATCTTCACACCATCCGGCATGACGCGGGCCCAACTGGTGGAAAAACGGTAGGCATCCATACCTGCGGCCTTCAGAAGGTCAAGGTCGGCTGGCCAATGGTGAAAGTGGTCGCAGGCCTGTGCGCCATCCTCGGCGCGCACGACATTGCCGGGGGTGGCGGCAAAGGTATCCCAATGACAGGGGCCCGCACCGCCAAAACCGGACCCTTCGATCTGATAGGCGGCGGTTGCGGCCCCGAACAGAAAGCCATCGGGAAATTCGGCGCGGGAAATGGTCATTGCAATGCTTTCGGGGCAGGGCCGGTGGATTGGCCGATGATCAGTTCGGCCTCAAGCAGGCGCTCACGCGGGGTTGGGGCAGGGTCGTTGACGAGGTCGATCAGCATTTCGGCCACCAGACGCCCGGCCTCGCGGACGGAAGACCGGGTCGCGGTGAAGATCGGCACATCATCGCCATTGGGCAGATAACTGAGGTCGTCATCATGAATGATGACCGAAATGTCGCGGCCCAAGGTCAGGCCGGCCGCTTCGACGGCCCGGCGCACGCCCATGCCGGAGATCATCGAGGCGACAAGGAAGGCCGTCGGCGGGTGGGGCAGGGCGAGCATCTGCCGGGCGGCGCGAAAACCCGCACTTTCGGTCATTTCTGCGCTGAACATCAGGGTCGTATCCGGAGGAATGTTGCGGGCGGCCAGCCCCTCAAGATAGCCATTGCGACGCCGGATGGCAAAATCCATGAACTCCAGCCCGTTCACGAGGGCGATCCGGGTATGCCCGAGGTCAAGAAGGAATTCGGTTGCCCGCAGGAACGCGCGGCGGTTGTTCACGTCAAGCCAACTGTAGGGCAGGGTGGAGCCGGTCGCGCGGCCATGCACGACGAAAGGCATCCCGATTTCGGTCAGCAGGGCAATACGAGGGTCGTGAAGGCGCGGAGCATGGACGATCACGCCATCAACTGAGCCGCGCGATTTCAGGACGCGGTAGGTGCGGTCTTCGTCATCATCGGGCACGACGGACAGCAGCATGTCATAGCCTTGGCGCGAGTAGGTCTCGCCCGCGCCTGCGATGAAATCGGCGAACACCGGATTGACGATTTCATGCCGCGTCATGATCGGGATGACGTGCCCCACGGCCAGCGCGCGCCCGGTGGCAAGGCGGATCGCACGGGTGTTGGGGGCGTAGTTATAGCGCTGCGCCGCCGCCATGACGCGTTCGCGGGTTTCGGCGTTGACTTCGGGATAGCCATTCAGCGCCCGCGACACGGTCGTCGGCGATAATCCCAGTTTTATGGCCAGTTCTTTCAGATTCATCGTCGCCTGCACATGTGAAAAGCGGCCCAAACCGTTTTCAATTCGCCTGACCATAGCCAGACTGGCATGTCAGGTCAAAGCCCTTGATCCATCCGTGGTTTGCGCAACAGCTTGGGAATGACCAAAGGGGTGCGGCATTCACGCAATGCTTGTGCTGTTTTCGTTGACTCGTTGGTGGTCATCGGCAAGGGTATAATATCCAAAGCGGTTTGGAAGTGATTCCAAACCGGACGAGGAACAAGCCCCGCAAAGATGGGCGGGGGAACCTGGGAGGAAGACAATGAAATCCAGACTTTTCGCAAGTGCTGCGGCACTGGCGCTGCTTTCGGGTGCTGCCGCGGCACAGGATCTGAAGTTTCCGGTGGGTGAAGGCGCGTTCAACTGGGACAGTTATAAGGCATTCGATGAGGCCTATAATCTTGATGGGCAGTCGATCACGATTTTCGGGCCATGGCGTGGCGAAGATCAGGTGCTTGTCGAGAGCATGCTGGCGTATTTCACGGCCGCATCCGGCGTGACAGTCAGCTATTCGTCATCAGAAAACTACGAACAGCAGATCGTGATCGACACGCAGGCGGGCAGCCCGCCCGATATCGCCGTGTTGCCGCAGCCCGGCATCATCGGTGATCTGGCATCCAAGGGCCTGATTGCACCACTGGGTGCCGAGACCGAGGCGTGGCTGACGGAAAACTATGCGGCGGGGCCAAGCTGGGTTGGTTTGGGCAGCTACGCGGGTGCCGATGGCACGACCGCGCTGTATGGGTTTCCCTACAAGATCGACGTGAAATCGCTGGTCTGGTATTCGCCCGATAACTTTGCGGACTCGGGCTATGAAATCCCTGCCACGATGGAAGAGCTGAAGGCGCTGACCGATCAGATCGTGGCCGATGGTGGCGTGCCGTGGTGCATCGGTCTGGGTTCGGGCGGTGCGACGGGCTGGCCCGCGACCGACTGGGTCGAGGACATGATGCTGCGCACGCAGCCGCCGGAAGTCTATGACCAGTGGTACAAGCACGAGATTCCGTTCAACGACCCGCGTGTCGTGGCCGCGATTGAAGAGTTTGGTTACTTTGCGCGCAACGACGCCTATGTTGCCGGTGGTGCAGGCGCCGTCGCATCAACCGATTTCCGCGACAGCCCGAAGGGTTTGTTTTCCAGCCCGCCGCAGTGCTATATGCACCATCAGGCATCGTTCATCCCGTCGTTCTTTCCTGAAGGCACGGTTATGGGCACGGATGCAGATTTCTTCTACTTGCCGGCCTATGCGGAGCAGGATCTTGGCCAGCCGGTCTTGGGTGCAGGCACGCTTGCCTTCATCACCAAGGATGGCGAGGGCGCGCGCGCGTTCATCGAATGGCTGAAAACACCCATCGCGCATGAAGTGTGGATGGCGCAGGCCGGTTTCCTGACGCCGTTCAAGGGGGCCAATCCGGAAACCTATGGCAACGCATCGTTGAAAAAGCAGGGCGAGATTCTGCTGAACGCAACAACATTCCGGTTTGACGGATCCGATTTGATGAACCCAGCCGTGGGTGCAGGGACGTTCTGGACCGGGATGGTGGATTATGTGGGTGGCAAGACGGCGCAAGAAGTCACCGATACCATCGAATCCGGCTGGCCGAAGTAAGGGTTAGCAGGCGATTGGCAGGCCCGGTCAACAGATCGGGCCTGCCCAAAAGAACACGATCCTTGCATCTTGGGAGGGGCACATGAACCCGGCACTTCAGGCACTTATCAGCATTGTTGTCGGCGTGGGTGGCTGTGTCGCGTATTTCTATCTGTCGAACCTGTTTCTGGACAAAGTGCTGTATCCGGTCAGTGGGCCGCATGCGGGTCGCAATATTAACCGCGCCAACATGATCCGGCCATGGCTGTTCCTTGCGCCTGCTGTGATCGCATTGGGGCTGTATCTGGCCTATCCGGTAGTGGCGACGATGTGGTTGTCATTGACGCAGGATGCGCCGGGAAATAAGCGGATTTTCGTCGGACTTGCGAATTATTCCCAGATGTTCACCGAAGACAAATTCTGGGAATCGATGAAGAACAACATGCTGTGGCTGATTGTTGTGCCGGCCATGTCGACGGCGTTCGGGTTGCTGGCCGCCCAGCTGACGGACCGCATCTGGTGGGGCAATATCGCGAAATCACTGATTTTCATGCCGATGGCGATTTCGTTCGTGGGCGCGTCGGTGATCTGGAAGCTGATCTATGACACGCGGCCGATTGAACAGGCACAGATCGGCTTGCTGAACGCGGTCTGGCTGAAGATGGGCGGCGGGTTCTGGTCGGTGCTGGTGGTCAAGGTGCTGCCTGCGCTGACGGTGGCGGCGATTGCCTTCGGGATCGCACTGGCAGTCTGGTTGATTGTGCGGCCGATGCTGCGGGGTGCGGGTGGCGGGATTGTTGCTCTGGTGGGGCGCGTGGTCGCGGGCGTCATTGGTGCATGGTTGGTCTATAGTTTGCTGGGATGGCTTTACGGGATTTATGCGGCGGACCTGCCTTATGGCCGCGAACAGACATGGCTGACGACGCCGTTCTGGAACAACTTCTTTCTGATGATCGTGCTGGTTTGGATCCAGACCGGCTTTGCCATGGTGATCTTGTCCGGTGCCTTGCGGGGCGTGCCGGAGGATACGATCGAGGCTGCGATTTTGGATGGGGCGAACCCGTTTCAGGTGTTTTTCCAGATCAAGATGCCGCAGATCATGGGCACGATTGTTGTGGTCTGGACGACGATCACGATCACGGTGCTCAAGGTGTTCGACATCGTGCTGGCGATGACCAACGGGCAGTGGGAAACCCAAGTGCTGGCGAATTACATGTTCGATAAGCTGTTCCGCGCCAATGACTGGGGCGTGGGTTCGGCGTCAGCGATGATCATCATGCTGCTGGTCATGCCGATCCTTGTCTGGAACGTCACCAACGCCCGCAAAGAAATGCGCTGAAGGGATCACCATGGACAATATCGTAGGCAAAAAGTCTTCGCTGACATGGGCGGTGCATTTGTCGGTGGTCTTTCTGGTGGTTCTTTGGGTGCTGCCGACGTTCGGGTTGCTGGTGTCGTCGTTTCGCAGCGGCGATCAGATCGCAAGTTCGGGCTGGTGGCAGGCGCTGTCGACGCAGGAACAACAACTGCCTGCCGTCCGGGTTGAAGGGACGGAGGTTGAAAAAGGCGGCGCTTTCGTGATCGAGGGGCGGCTGTTTGAGGCCGCATCCGTTGTCAGCGCCTGGGGCACAAAGAACAATGCCCCTACGGCCTTTACACCGGGTGAGACGGCGACGTTGGATGACGGTGTCACGCTGGTCGTGCAACAGGATGGCAGTTACGTGCTGACATCGCCCGCGTCGATGGCGGACATCAGGATGCCGCGCATTTTTGCAACAGCGGCGACCCCGCCGGAATTTTCGTTGAACAACTATAACACTGTGCTGTTCAACCCGTCGGCCGGGCAATCGGTGGGGCAGGCGTTTTTGAACACGATGACGGTGGCGATCCCAGCCACGATCATCCCGATCCTGATTGCGGCATTCGCGGCCTATGCGCTGGCATGGATGGACTTTCCGGGGCGGGCGCTGCTGGTGGCCGCGGTGGTGGGCCTGCTGGTGGTGCCGTTGCAGCTGGCGCTGATCCCGCTGTTGCAATTGCACAACGCGTTTGGCATCGGAAAGGGGTACCTGGGCATCTGGCTGGCGCATACCGGCTTTGGTTTGCCTTTGGCGT
>JANNKX010000041.1:0-2129 GCA_031396505.1 Rhodobacterales bacterium | reverse complement strand
CAAGTATGGCCGCGACCGTGTGGGCCAGATCATCACCTTCGGCGCTTTGCTGTCCAAGGCCGCGATCCGCGACGTCGGCCGCGTGCTGCAGATGCCTTATGGGCAGGTGGACAGGCTTTCCAAGATGATCCCGGTCGAAGGGGTGAAGCCCGTCAGCATCACCAAGGCGCTGGCGGATGAACCCCGCCTGCGCGAGGCCGCCAAGGAAGAGGTGGTCAAACGCCTGCTGGATTACGGCCAGCAACTCGAAGGGCTGCTGCGCAACGCATCGACCCATGCCGCGGGCGTGGTCATCGGTGACCGGCCCTTGGATGAATTGGTGCCGCTGTATCAGGACCCGCGATCCGACATGCCCGCCACCCAGTTCAACATGAAATGGGTCGAAGCCGCGGGTCTGGTGAAATTCGACTTTCTCGGTCTGAAAACTCTGACCGTCATCCAGAACGCGCTCGACCTTCTGCGCCTGCGCGGGATTGATATCGACATCGCCCTGATCCCGCTGGATGATCAGGCATCCTATGATCTTTACGCCGCTGCCAAAACCGTCGCCGTGTTTCAGGTGGAAAGTTCGGGCATGATGGACGCGCTGCGCCGCATGAAACCCACCTGCATCGAAGATATCGTGGCCCTTGTCGCCCTGTACCGTCCCGGCCCGATGGAGAACATCCCCACCTACTGCGAGGTCAAGAACGGCCTGCGCGATCTGGAATCGATCCATCCGACCATCGACCATATCCTGAAGGAAACCCAAGGCATCATCGTCTATCAGGAACAGGTGATGGAAATCGCGCAAGTCATGGCGGGATATTCGCTTGGCGGGGCCGATCTTCTGCGCCGTGCCATGGGCAAGAAGATTGCCGAAGAAATGGCCAAGGAGCGCCCGAAATTCATCGAAGGCGCGCAAAAGACCCACGCGATCGGCAAAGAAAAGGCAGGCGAGGTCTTTGATCTGCTGGAAAAATTCGCCAATTACGGTTTCAACAAATCCCATGCCGCCGCTTATGCCGTGGTCAGCTATCAAACCGCATGGCTCAAGGCCAATCACCCGGTTGAATTCATGGCTGCCGTGATGAACTGCGATCTCCACCTGACCGACAAGCTCGCGGTGTACAAGCGCGAGGTTGATAAACTTGGCCTTAAAACCGTGGCCCCTTGCGTCAATGCCTCGCTTGCCACCTTTTCCGTCCGCGACGGGGCTGTTGTCTATGCCTTGGGCGCCCTGAAAAACGTCGGCGTCGATGCAATGCAAACCATCGTTCGTGCGCGTGCCGAACAGCCGTTCGTTAATCTGTTCGACTTCGCCCGCCGCGTCGATATGAAACGCATCGGCAAGCGTCCATTGGAAATGCTCGCCCGTGCCGGATGCTTTGACGCACTTGATCCCAACCGCGCCCGCGTGTTCGAGGCGCTTGATCCCCTCGTTGCCTATTCCGCCGCCATCCACGATGCAAAAGCCTCCAATCAGGTCTCCCTGTTCGGCGAGGCGGGCACCGATATCCCCGAACCCCGCATCGCATCGCGCGATGACTGGCTGGCCGTCGAACGCTTGGGCCACGAACATCAGGCCATCGGCTTTTACCTCTCCGGCCACCCCCTCGATGACTACATGTCCGCCCTCAAACGCCGCGACGTCAAAACGCTGACCGAAATCACCGCCCTTGCCGAACGCGGGCCGCTGGTCGCCAAAATCGCCGCCTCCGTCAGTGGCAAACAGGAACGCAAATCCGCCCGCGGCAACCGTTTCGCCTTTGTCCAATGCTCCGATCCCACCGGCCTGTACGAAGTCACCGTCTTCTCCGACGTCCTCGAAACCGCCCGCGATCTGCTCGAGGCCGGCGCATCCGTCGTCCTCACGGTCGAGGCCAACCTTGAAGGCGATACCCTGAAACTGCTCGCCCGCAGCGTCCAGCCCATCGACGCCGTCGCCGATCAGGCCGCAGCATCCGCCTTCCGCATCCACCTCAACCACCCCGCCGCCGCCACCTCCATCGCCACGCTCCTCTCCCGCGTCGAAGGCCGCACCCGCGCCCAGATCACCCTCTGCGTCCCCGACGATCAGGGCCGCGAAATCGACCTGACCCTCCCCCCGCCCGACCCCCTCACCCCCCCGCTACGCGGCGCCCGCAACG
>JANNKX010000392.1:0-7576 GCA_031396505.1 Rhodobacterales bacterium | reverse complement strand
TGGAGAACGAGGGGACGGAGATACGCGCTATTCCTGCGCCGACTGGAGGAAGCCGCAAGTTCTGTGACCGGATGAATGCCTTCGCCCAGAAGGAAGGACTGCCGGGGATGGGTTATATCTTCTGGCGTCGCGTCGATGAAGGTAATGAAGAAGTTGACGCACTTACAACTGAGGCCGACCGCATCGTCGCAGCGATGAAGGCATATCCAGACAGTGGTCAAGAAGACATTATCTTCCAGCAGATGGCAAAACGGGTTCGTGAAATCATTGATGAACTGCTCTCTAGGATCGAGCTTTCTAAGGCAAAGTCGGCATTTCTGGACCGTATTCTCGAAGTCGCTCAGGAAAACAGCGTAGCAAAAGACTACGATGAACTGATGAACTTCATAATGGAGTATGATCCTCAGATTGAAGCCGCTGGACCCCTTGCAAAGAATATTGGCCCCGAACGCACCGAAGCGATCCGCCAGCAACTCGGCCTTGGTGTCGGCGATGCGGCCTTTTTCCTTGGTGGCAAGCCGGATGTGTTCGAGGCCGTCGCGGGGCGTGCGCGCAATGAGATTGGGCGGGAGTTGAAACTCACCGAAGAGAATTGCTTCAAGTTCGCCTGGATCGTCGATTTTCCGATGTATGAGAAAACCGATGACGGCAAGATTGACTTCAGCCACAACCCGTTCTCGATGCCGCAGGGCGGGCTTGAGGCGCTGAACGGCGATCCGCTGCAGGTCTATGCCTATCAGTATGACCTCGCCTGCAACGGCTATGAGCTGATCTCTGGTGGCATCCGCAACCACAAGCCCGAGATCATGTTCAAGGCGTTTGAACTGGCGGGGTATCCGCCCGAAGAGGTCGAAAAGCGGTTCGGCGGCATGGTCAAGGCGTTCAAATACGGCGCACCGCCGCATGGTGGCTGTGCGGCGGGGATCGACCGGATCGTGATGCTGCTGGCGGACGAGGCGAATATCCGTGAGGTCATCATGTTCCCGATGAACCAGCGCGCCGAGGATTTGCTGATGGGCGCGCCAAGCGAGCCGCTGAATGCGCAACTGCGCGAGTTGAATTTGCGCGTGGTGCCGAAAGACTGATCCTGCGTTCAGGCGGCCCCCGCGCCCATCCCCTTGCCACGGGGGGGGGAGGGGAGGCACCCGGTGATGGCGGCGATTGCGCGGGAATGCGCGCGGTTTTTGCAAAACGGCGGCGTAGGGTTCACATCGACCCTTGCGTATCTATCTATGACGCAGTGACGATGGAGCCGCCCCGATGACGCCAACGCTTGCCGCGATCCGCTTTGGCTATGGCCTGCCCGTCGGGCCGGATGCGCCCGGCGATGCAGGTACACTGCTGGCCTTGCTGGCGGGGCCGGATACGGCGGTGGACCTTTGGCCAAGCATCACGATGGCCGAGGTGGCCCCGGTCTGGCTGGTGGCGGCCACGGCACGCCGGGCGGCGCGGCAAAGCGAGGCCGCCAAACGCGATTTTCGCAAGGCCCTGCGCGCGGTACAGGACCAGACCTTTCTGGCGATGCGGGCGAACATTGCCCGCGCGCTGGGATCGCCCGATACAATGCGCGAACGGCTGGTGCGGTTCTGGGCCGATCATTTCACCACCGAGGCGATCAACCGCCACGAGGGCGCGTTACCGGCGGTGATGGCCGAAGACGCGATCCGCCCACATGTGACGGGGCGCTTTGCCGATATGCTGCGCGCCGTGACGCTGCATCCGGCGATGCTGCTGTATCTGGATCAGGTGCGGTCGGTGGGGCCGGGTTCCACGGTCGGGCTGCGGCGCGACCTTGGGTTGAACGAGAACCTTGCGCGCGAAGTGATGGAATTGCACACGCTGGGTGTGGGGGGAAGTTATCGGCAGGACGATGTGCGGCAGGCGGCGGAACTTTTGACCGGGCTGACGGCCAATGCCAAGGACGGCTTTTTCTTTGATCCGGACATGGCCGAACCGGGGCCGGAAACGGTGCTGGGCATCACCTATGACGGCGTGGCGCTGGCGCCCGTTCATGCGCTGCTGGATGATCTGGCGGTGCATCCTGAGACGGCACGGCATCTGGCACGCAAGCTGGCGGTGCATTTCGTGTCGGACGCACCGGACGAAGGCATGATCGCGGCGATGGCAGAGGCCTATCTTGCGGCGGACGGGCAGTTGATGCCGCTGTACCGCGCGATGCTTTCGCACCCGGCGGCCTGGGCCCCCGATGCGCAAAAGGCGCGCCAGCCCTATGATTTCATCGTGGCGGCGCTGCGCGCCCTGGGCATGACGCCGGAGGCGGCGATGGGCATGAACCGCAAGCGGGTGGCGGGAATGGTTCTGGGATCGCTGCGCGCGATGGGGCAGGACTGGGGCAGACCGGGCGGGCCGGACGGGTGGGAAGAGGCGGCAGAGGCGTGGATCAACCCGCAAGGGATGGCCGCACGCATCACCTGGGCGATGACGCAGCCTGCGGAACTGGGGGCTTTGCCGGACCCGCGCGCAATGGTGGGGCGTGTGTTGGCCGAGCGGGCATCAGAGCGGCTGATCTGGGCGGTGAATGCGGCCGAGGACCAGCGCGATGGCGTGGGGCTGATCCTGGCGTCGCCCGAATTCAACAGGAGATAGGCGATGATCGACCGGCGCTTTTTCATCCGTGGTCTTGGCGTGGCGGCCTGTTCGGCGGCGGCACATCCGTTTCTGTCGACCGTGACGCTGGCGCAGTCGGACGGGGCGGCACCGCTGGGCGATCATCGGTTGATCGTGATCATTCTGCGGGGTGCGATGGACGGGCTGGATGCGGTGCAGCCGGTGGGGGACGCGCTGTTTGCGGCTGCGCGCCCGACGCTTGGCACGGGCGCGGGCATGATTGATCTGGATGGCTATTTCGGGCTGCATCCGGCGTTGGGCGGGCTGAAGCCGCTGTGGGATGCGGGGGCGCTTGGTTTTGTGCATGCGACATCGACGCCCTACCGCGACAAGCGCAGCCATTTCGACGGGCAGGACCTGCTGGAGGCGGGCACGGGCACGGATATGGCACCGGGGGCGGCGCGCGACGGCTGGTTGAACCGGATGCTGCAGGTGGTGCCGGGGATGCGGGCGGAAACGGCTTATGCGCTGGGACGTGATGCGCAGCCGATGCTGGAGGGCGTGGCCCCGGCGCGGCTGTGGACGCCGGATCTGACGCTGGATCTGTCGGCGCAAAGCCAGTTGCTGCTGGAGCATATCTACCACGATGACGATCTGTTCCGCGAAGCGGCGTCGGAGGCGATGGCGCTGGCGGCGCAAGGCGTGCCGGAGGGGGATGCCGAACCGGGGGTGAATGTGCGGTTGCGCGATCTTGATACGTTGGTGGATTTCGCGACGGGCCGGTTGGCGCAGGAGACGCGGATTGCGGCGTTTTCGCTGTCGGGGTGGGATACGCACCGGGGGCAGGGCCGGGCGATTGCGCAATCGTTTGCGGGGCTGCAGCGGGTGATCCTGCGGCTGCAGGCGGGGTTGGGCGCGGATGTCTGGGGGCGCACGAGCGTGCTGGCCATGACAGAATTCGGGCGCACGGTGCGGGAAAACGGATCGAACGGCACGGACCATGGCACGGCGGGCGTGATGCTGGCGGCGGGCGGGGCGGTGCGCGGGGGCCGGGTGATGGGGGCGTGGCCGGGGCTGGCGGAGGCGGACCTTTATGACCGGCGTGACCTGATGCCCACGAGCGATGTGCGCGCCTGGGCGGCCTGGGCGATGGCGGGGATGTACGGGTTTGACCGCGGCGTGCTGGAAGGCGCGGTGTTTCCGGGGTTGCAGATGGGGGATGATCCGGGGCTGATCCTGTAAGGCTTGCGCGGGCGGCAGGGTTCTGCACAGATGCGCCCAAATGAGGGGCGTTGCATGAGTCAGAATTTAGGGGCCGTGCTGCGGGCGTGGGTGCCGCCGCGCAGGCCCGATGCAGAGGTGATTGCGGGCACTGATGTGCAGCTTGAACGGCTTGACCCTGACATGCATGCGGCCGATCTGCACCGGGCTTTTGCCGGGCATGACGCGCTGTGGGATTACATGCCTTACGGGCCGTTCACATCAGCCGCCGCCTATCACCGCTGGGCGCGCGCGACGGCGATGGGGGACGATCCGGTGTTTTATGCGATCCGCGATCTGGCCACGGGGCGGTGTGGCGGTGTGGCGAGTTTTCTGCGGATCACGCCAGAGATGGGGTCGATCGAGGTGGGGCACATCTGCATCGCGCCCGAAATGCAGCGGGGCCGTGCGGCGACGGAGGCGATGTTCCGCATGATGGAATGGGCGTTCACGGCGGGTTATCGGCGTTATGAATGGAAATGCAACGCGCTGAACATGGCATCACGCCGTGCGGCGTTGCGGTTGGGGTTTTCCTATGAGGGGGTGTTCCGGCAGGCGGCCATCGTGAAGGGGCGCAACCGCGACACGGCGTGGTTTGCGGCGATCGACAAGGACTGGAGCGCGCTGCAGGCGGCATACGGGGCCTGGCTGGCGCCGGGGAATTTTGATGCGCAGGGCCAGCAGCGCGAGCGGTTGTTCGATCTGACGCGGCTGGTGCGGGTGGCGGATGATCCGGGGTTGGATTGAGGAGAATTGACGGCTGTCAATTTTCTGTTTTCTTATTTAAAATCAGAATGTTGGCAAAAATTTTCCGAAACGGATTAGTGCTTTTGAAACATTCCGTGATCGGGCGAGTCGGGGCAGGCCCCGGCCTACTGCCTGACAATCGAGAACGCGTCGTCGGTTTTGCGGATGCGGTCGCGCAGCAGATGCGACAGGGACGCCATTTCTGCGCCGTCGCCGACGGCGGTGGCGGCGGCGGCGAGGGCCGCGTCCTGCGTGCTGTGGGCGACGCCTGCGACAAAGCCGGCCAGATAGCGGCGCGTTGCGGCATCGCCGTCACCCGCAGCAAGCGTGGCGGCGCGTTTCAGATCATCGCACAGCGCCATCATATCGGGGGCCACGCTGCCATCATCATCGCCCGCAACCATGTGGCGGTCGGGCAGATGGCGCAGGATTGCAGACTGGAACGCGGCAAGGCTGGCAATCGGCTTTTCAAGATAACCATGGGCCCCTGCGGCCATTGCGGCATTCTGCCCCGCCGGATCGCCGGAGGTGCCGATGATGATGCCCGCGCGCGGGCGCTGTGCGGCCAGATCGCGGATCAACACATCCCCCCGCCCATCGGGCAGGCCGAGATCAATCAGCACCACATCGGGCCGGTACAGGCGCAGATGGGCATCGGCGCCGCGCAGGCTGTCAGCGCGGCGCAGGCGTGCGCCGGACCGCTGGCACAACAGGCGCAACGCTTCGGATGCGAAACGGCTGTCTTCGACGGCAAGCAAGGTCAGCCCGTGCAAGGGCAAGGGTCCGCGCGTCAGAAAGGCCGAAGGATCGGGTGTGTTCATGTTGGGCATGGCGTTCCCTGCTGCCGGGCGTTGTTGTCAAAGCCTGATCACAGAAACCCTAAGGAGTGATGAAGCCCGCACCCTTGTTCTTGGCCGGAGCAGGCCCCATAACCTGATGAGAGCAACAGAGGCAGAATGGATGATCGGACGGTTGAACCATGTAGCGATTGCGGTGCCGGACCTTGCGGCGGCGGTGGCGCAATACGCGGGCACCTTGGGGGCGGCGGTGCGGCCCGCGCAGGACGAACCTGATCACGGGGTGACGGTGGTGTTCATCGACCTGCCGAACACCAAGATCGAATTGCTGCATCCGTTGGGCGAAAACTCACCCATTCAGGGGTTTCTGGACAAGAACCCGGCGGGGGGCATTCACCACATCTGTTATGAGGTGGATGATATTCTGGCAGCGCGGGATCGTTTGCGCGCGGCAGGCGCGCGGGTGTTGGGAACGGGGGAGCCGAAGATCGGGGCGCATGGCAAGCCGGTGCTGTTTTTGCACCCGAAAGATTTCAATGGCTGTCTGGTGGAATTGGAGCAAGCATGACGATTACCGGGGCAATCGTGCTGTTTGCCGTGACGTGGTTCATGGTGTTTTTCGTGGTGCTGGCGCTGCGGTTTGAATCGCAGGCGGATGCGGGCCTTGTGGTGCCGGGCACGCCGCGATCGGCACCATCAACCGAAAACGTGGGGCGCAAGGCGCGGATCACGACGGTGGTGGCGACCGTGATCTGGGCGGTGCTGGTGGGGGTAATCCTGTCGGAGGTGATTTCGATCCGGGATTTCGATGTCATGGGGCGGATGCCGCCCGAGGCGCAGGAATAATCAGACCTCGCGCGCCTTCATGGCGTGAAAAAGGTGGGTGAAGGTGGCCGCACCCAAGACGGGGATCAGCAGATTGACGACGGGTATCCACAACGGTGCGGCCATCAGGATACCGGCAATCCAGATCGTACCGGAATAGCGTTTACGCAGGGCGATGGCGGCGGTGCGCCCGATGCGGCGTTCGGCGGCGAGGGTGAAATATTCCCGGCCCAAAAGATAGCCGTTCATGGCCCAGAACAGAAACGGGGCAAGGGGGCCGGTCCAGAAGAACAGGATCAGGCCCATGATGTTCAGAAACACCAGCAGGAAGAAGAAGTTAAAGCTGGAGATCAGGGTATCTGACAAGGGCAGGGGATTGGCGGGGGGCAAGGCGGGGTAATGGCGGGCCTCGACGGCATCGGCGACGGAATCAAGGAAGATGCCGGAAAAGGCAGATGCGACAGGGACCATGAGGAAGATCGAGGCGACAATCAACACGATGGCCCCGCCGATGCCGACCAGGGTGTCGATGCCGCCGATGGGGCCGATCCATGGCAGGGTGATGCTGTCCCAGCCAAGCTGGGCGATCAGCAGGATAAATCCGGCGTAGATGCCGATCAGCAAAGCGATGGTCAGGGCGATGCCCAGGGCGAGCACACGCAAAAAGCGCGGATCGCCCAATTGGGCGACGGCCTTGCCGAACGCATCCCAGATCATGCGTCCACCCATGTGGTGAGGGCGGCGATGTCGGGGCGGGGGCGGTCGGGGGCATCGGGGGCGGGGGTGGCGATATGGATGATGCCTGCGACGTATTCCTGCGGCTGCAGGGCAAAGGCGGGTGCGGCAAAGCCGCGGTCATGCGATGGCCAGCCGGTGAGCCAGCAGGCACCCCATCCGGCGGCGGATGCTGCGTGCAGGATGTTCATGCACAAGGCACCGGCGGACAAGGTTTGTTCGATGAGGGGGACCTTTTCGGATGGTTTGGGGGAGGCGATGACGACGATGGCGCAAAGGCCAAGGTCGAACTGTGCGCGGCCTTTGGCGATTTTCTCAGCATCCGCTGCGGTATCGCGGGCGCGTCCTTCGGCAAGGCTGGCGAGGCGTTTGAAGGCATCACCCTGCAGCACGATCATGCGCCACGGCTCCAGCTTGCCATGATCGGGCACGCGGGTGGCGGCGGTGAGGATGCGGGAGATTTCGGCGCGGTCGGGGATGGGAAGGGTGAACAGCTTGGCCGGGCGCGAGCGGCGGGCGGCAAGAAAGGCGAATGCGGCGGGATCGGGTGCGGGCATGGGGCCTCCTTTGTCGGGGCCTTTGGTGGGCGATTGGGGGGCGGGGGTCAAGGGGGCGGGGGTCAAGGGGGAGCGTTTCGGCAAGGG
>JANNKX010000366.1:0-13480 GCA_031396505.1 Rhodobacterales bacterium | reverse complement strand
ACCTTGCCGTCGGCATCGGCGTCAAGCCGTTGGAACATGCGGTCGCCATGTCCGCCCGCCTCGGCCATCACGGGCAGGGCCAGAATGCAGGTCGTCATCAGAATGGTGGAAATGCGTGTCATGTGATCCTCGTGTTATGTGCCGTCCTCACGGGGCGGATACAGGCTTTACGCAGATGCGATGTTTGTCCTACGCGCGCCCAGGCAGGTTTTCGGCCTGCCGGGCAAACGGGCGGTTGTGGCCATTGCCGCACAACGCAAAGCCCATCGCGCAGCCGATCGGCGTTTTGCCGCATTGCGCCTTTACCGCCAAAGCCAAGCTGTTAGTTTGCGCGCAGTTGAACAAAGGCCCCTTCATGCCCCCGATTTCCGACCACCCCTTGCGCTATGCCCTTGTGAATGAACTGCACGCGCGCCCATTCCCGGCGCTGGATGTGCCCTGTACCGCCGTCTACGTCGCGATCAAGGAACCGATGGAGGCCGCTGCCCGTGACCGCGCCCGCGATACCGAACACCTGCTGGCCCTGCTGGATCGGCATGCCTCGGCGCATCCGCAGCCAAACGCCACGCATTTTTCCGGGCCAATCGGCAAGCATGACCTGAAATGGGAAAGCCATACGGAATTCGTAACCTATTCCGCCTTTGGCAGCGGCCTGTCTGACCGCGCCTTTGACCCCGCCGAGGCCGCAGTGTTTCCCGAAGACTGGCTGGCAGGCGCACCCGGACGCCGCCTGTGTTCGGTGCTGATCCGCGTCGAAGAACTGCCCGAGGATGAAACATCCGTGCTGGCCAAACTTCAGGAATGGTTCGTGTCCGAAAGCCTTGCCACCAGCCGCGTGGTCGACGGTGCCGCCATTATCGCGGGCGATTTCCGCATTGATCCGGCAGGCCACATGCGCTTTGCCGTGTTCGTCAAACCCGGCATCGGTGCGCGGCGCATTGGCCGTATCGTCCAGCGCCTGTGCGAGATTGAAACCTACCGCGCAATGTCGATGCTGGGTCTGATGCGGTCGCGCGAACTGTCGGGCCGCCTGAACGCGCTTGATCCCAAACTGTCCGCCCTTGTGACTGGCCTTGACCGCGCCGAAGGCCGCCCAGAGGAAGCGCTGCATGAACTCTTGGAAATTTCGGCTGAACTGGAAAGTCTCGCGGTGACGTTTTCGTTCCGGTTTGGGGCGACGGGTGCGTATGAGGCGATCGTCAACCAGCGGATCGAGGTCTTGCGCGAACAGCGTATCGGCGGGCGCCAAACCTTCGGCGAATTCATGATGCGCCGTTATGACCCGGCCATGCGCACGGTGAAATCGGCCGAGGCGCGACTGAAAGCCATGGCCGAACGGGCCGAACGGGCAGCCGAACTGCTGCGCACGCGCGTCGATGTGGAACGGTCCGCGCAAAACCAGATGCTACTGGAAAGCATGGACAAACGCGCCGATCTGCAATTGCGCCTGCAACGCACCGTCGAAGGGCTGTCAACTGTCGCCATCAGCTATTACGCCGTCAACCTTGCAGCTTACGCCGTCTACCCGGTCACCGAACCGCTTGGCCTGACGCATGGCATGACGATGGCGATCCTCACCCCCGCCGTGATCCTCTTGGTCTGGCTGATGGTGCGCCGCATCCGCAAGCACGTCGGCTGACCCATTTTCTGTCCCAAAATATCCCACGGGGGTGCGGGGGGGTGAAACCCCCGCTGCTTCACCGCCCCCGGATGCGCGGGTCCAGCGCATCGCGCAACCCGTCGCCGATGTAATTCACACTCAACACCGTCAGCGAAATTGCAATGCCCGGCCATATCACCCGCAACGGATGCTGCTGCATCTCGCCGTAGGCATCATTCAACAGCCGCCCCCATGTCGGGAAATCCGGCGGAAACCCCACGCCCAGAAAGCTCAGTACGCTTTCGGTGATGATCGCCGCCGCCACGCCCAGCGTCGCCGACACCATCACCGGGCTTAAGACGTTCGGCAGGATATGCCGCAGGATGATCCGCCGCGACGGCGTCCCAATCGACCGCGCCGCCAGAATGAATTCGCGTTCCTTCAACGCCAACACCTCGCCCCGCACGATCCGCGCCGTCTGCATCCATGACGTCAGCCCAATCGCCAGCACGATCAAAAGGAAAACCCCCAGCCGCGCCCCGATCACCGCCGTCACCTTCGGCGCGAACAGGAACATCATCAACAACAGCAACGGCAGCAACGGCAGCGCCAGAAACATATCCGTCAACCGCATCAAAATCCCGTCCAGTCTGCGGAAATAGCCTGCCAAGACCCCCACTGTGCCGCCCACCAGAATGGCCACGCTCATCGCGACAATCCCGACCGCCAGCGAAATCCGCCCCCCCACCATCATCCGCGCCATCTGGTCCCGCCCCAATTGGTCCGTCCCCATCGGATGCGCCCAACTGGACCCCAGATTGCGCGACTTGAACAATTTCACCGCATCGCTTTCGATGAAATTCGGATCGATCCGCCACACCAGTGGCCCGATCACCGCAAACAACACCAGCGCCCCCAGCACAAAGATCGCCGCCAGCGCCCCCTTATGTTCGCGAAACTGCGCCCAGACCTCGCGCCACAGCGAGGCCGGTTTTGCGATTGCATCAGTCATAACGAATCCTCGGGTCCAGAATGCCGTACAGCACATCGGCAATCAGATTGAACAACACGATCAACACGGCGAACAAAAACGTCAGCGTCTGCAGCATCGGCAGATCATTCGACTGGATCGCATTGATCACCGCCGAACCGATCCCGTTGATCGAAAACACCGTTTCCGTGATGATCGCCCCGCCGAACACTGTGGGCAGACCCAGTGCAATCACCGTCACCACCGGGATCATCGAATTGCGCAGCACATGTTTCAACACCACCGTGCGTTCGCCCATTCCCTTGGCCCGCGCCGTGCGCACGTAATCCTGCCCCAGGTTTTCCAGCATGGACGCCCGTGTAAACCGGCTGATCTCGGCCGCGTTGAACAACGCCAGCACCCCCACCGGCATTGCCATCTGTTTGATCTGCTTGACGAAACTTTGCCAGTCGGTGACCTGCAATGTGGTGTCATAGACCGATGGAAACCATTGCAGGTTGATCGAAAAGATCACGATCACCAGAAGGCCCGTGAAAAACGTTGGCACCGAATAGCCAACAAGGGCAATGAAGGTGCCCAACTGATCAAACCACGAATATTGCCGGTAGGCCGAATAAACCCCGATCGGCACCGCAATCACAATCGCCAGAAGGTAAGCCGTGCCGATCACTGTCAGGGTCTGCGGAATCCGCTCGCCGATCACATCAAACACCGGCGCACGCGATTTCCACGACAGGATGCGCGGTGCGCCGTCCGCCAGATTGGTCCCGAACCACCCATCCAGAACATAGGCCGGTTCCACGATAAACACCTGCTTCAGCCACAGCAGATACCGCACCAGCATCGGGTCATTCACCCCCATCGCATCCAGCATCTTTTCGCGCACATCGGGTGGAATGGTCAGCGGAATCTGCGATCCGGGGCTGCCCGGTGCCAGATCGACGATCAGAAAGATCACCATCGAAATCAACAAAAGCGTCGGAATGGCAAACAGCAATCTGCGGATGACATATGTCAGCATGCACGCGCGCCCCGGATGGATGGATGACAAGAAAAAAGCTCAGGATGGGCGCGAACGCCCATCCTGTTTTGGTTCATTACTTCACGCGGAACCAGTCGGCCACGTTCCACAACTCGGTGTCCCAGGCGTTGATCGCCACACCGCCCAGCGTGTTGGAATGCGCCGACAGTGTGCCACGATGCACCAGCGGCAGCATGGTCATGCTGTCTTTGGTCATCATGTCGTTCAGCTTCTTTGCGATTTCGGCGCGCGCCGCCTCATCGCGTGATGCGCTCAACTCGGCAATCAGCGCATCATAGGCTGGTTCGCAGAACCGGTTGATGTTTTCGCCCTGCCACTGCGACTCGGGCTTTGGCGCCTTGTCGCAGGTATAGTTGGCCAGATAAACTTCCGGGTCCGTGCCATCAAAGTTGTTGGCATACATTTCCACGTCCGCGTAAAACTTCTGGAACGTGTCGGGTGACCCCGCATCGCCGCCAAAGAACACGCCCGGATCGATCACCTTCAGTTCGACCGCCACGCCCAGTTCCGTCCACCAGCCCTTGATCAGCGCCTGAAAGTCCTGCCGGATCGGGTTCACCGTCGTCTGGTACAGGATCGCCAGCGGCTTGCCGTCCTTGTCGCGCACGCCGTCGCCGTCGCTGTCGACCCAGCCTGCGGCCTCCAGCATCGCCTTCGCACCTTCCATGTCCTGCGCGATGCAGCCCGTGTTGTCGGACGCATAGATCGCAGGGGCAGGAACCAGATTGCAGGTCGGTGTGCCACCTGCACCATAGCCGATATCGGTCAAAACCTGACGGTCGATCGCCATCGACAGCGCCGTGCGCACCGCGATGTCCGACAAGATCGGATGCGGATGGGCCGCCGTCGAACGCATCCCTTCCGGCAGGTCCGGCGACGGGTCGGTCAGGTTGATTTCGATCCGTTCCACCAGCGTGCCAAACGCCACCACGAACTGCCCCTTGCCTGCTGCCGTCATCGCCGCCTGTGCATCGGGCGGGATTTGCGTGTTCCACGCATAGTCGAACTCGCCGGTTTCCATCACGGCCCGCGCCGATGCCATCGCATCGGCAGCCCCCTTGATCACCGCCGTCGCAAAGGCAGGCTTTGCCGGGTCGCGGTATTCCGGGTTGGCTTCCATTTGCACGGTGTCATCGACACTGAACCCCGTCACGCGGAACGGCCCGGTGCCGACAGGGCCGTTGTTCTGATCGGTGCAGGTCGGGGCTGCGGCCCCGGTGCAGGCGGCAAACTGCGCCGCCTGAATGATCGGTGATTGGCTGCCCACAAAGGCGTTGAACGGGTTCGATTTCGGTGCCGTGAACGTCACCTTCACCGTCATGTCATCCACCGCTTCGACCGACGCGATGCCATCGAACTTCGACAGCTGCGCACAGCCGCCCGCAGGGTCCATGCAATAGTTCGCCGTGAACACCACGTCGGCCGCCGTGAATGGTGTCCCGTCCGACCATTTCAGGCCCGGAATGATTTTCCAGGTGATTGTCGTCAGGTCTTCCGAAATCCCGCCATTTTCCACGCTCGGGATTTCCGTCACAAGGCGGGCATAGATCTTGCCCGTGTCATCAAAGCTCGCCAGCGGCTCGATAATCATCGACGCCGCATAGATGTCTTTGGTCCCGCCCGAAAGATAGGGGTTCAGGATCGACACGGCTTGCGGGAACGTCAGCTTCAGTTCGCCGTCCGTGCCACGTTCGGCAAAGGCGGCGGGCGCAAGGGCCAGAACGGCCACGGCGCTCAAGAGGGCAGATTTCAATGTCATTTTGACACTCCTTGCTGGTTGGACTCGGATACCTCAATGCCGCCGGTTGGCCCCGCGGTCGTTGTTGTGAACAGATGGCAGGCGACCATGCGGCCCGGTTCAACCTGCGCCAACTCCGGCCTTTCGGTCAGGCAGCGGTCAAAGACCTGCGGGCAGCGCGTGCAGAACGTGCAGCCCTTCGGCGGGTTCGCAGGCGATGGCACATCGCCTTTCAGGATGATCCGCCGCCGTGTCGCCTCGCGCGCCGGGTCGGCTTCCGGCACCGCCGACAGCAGCGCCTTTGCATAAGGATGCAGCGGGTTGGCATACAGCGCATCACGCGGGGAAAGTTCCGCAATCCGCCCCAGATACATCACCGCCACCCGGTCCGCGATATGGCGCACCATCGAAAGATCGTGGCTGATGAACAGATAGGTCAAGCCCAGCCGGTCCTGCAAATCTTCCAGCAGGTTCACTACCTGCGCCTGTATCGACACATCCAGCGCCGCAATCGGCTCGTCACACACGATGAATTTCGGGTTCAGGGCAAGGGCCCGCGCAATCCCGATGCGCTGGCGCTGCCCGCCCGAAAACTCATGCGGAAACCGGTTGGCGAACCGCCGGTTCAACCCCACGGCATCCATCAATTCCAGCACGCGGTCCAACTGCGCCGCCGCCGTGTCGCCCGTATGCTCGCGCAACGGCTCACCGATGATCTGCGCAAGTGTCATGCGCGGGTTCAGGCTGGCTTGCGGGTCTTGAAACACCATCTGCATCGTCGGGCGCTTTTGCCGCAGCGCCTCGGGCGATAGTGTGGCGATGTCCTCGCCGTCAATCACCACCGACCCCGCCGTCGGATCATAAAGCCGCAGCAAGGTCCGTCCCACCGTCGATTTTCCGCACCCGGACTCGCCGACAAGGCCCAGTGTTTCGCCCGCCGCAATGTCAAAGCTGACGCCGTCCACCGCCTTCACGTTACCCGTATGTCGGCGCAAAATCCCCGTATAGATCGGGAAATGCATCTTCAGGTCACGCACCTGAACAAGGGGCTGCACACCGGCGTCAAACATCCGCCGCCCCCGCATCCCAATGGCACGCCACATCATGCCCCTGTCCAACCACCCGCCCGTCCACCGCACGCCGCACCGGGTTTTCCACGTCGCACCGCGCGAACGCATGGCCACAGCGCGCCCGGAACATGCACGCCGCAGGCTCTGCCATGATGATCGGCGGCTGCCCTTCAATCACCTGCAACCGCGCCTCACGCGCACCCCCCAGTTTCGGGATCGTTTTCAACAACGCCCGCGTATAGGGATGCTGCGGGTTCGCGAACAATTCCGCCACCGGCGCCTGTTCCACAACCTGGCCTGCATACATCACCATCACCCGGTCCGCGATCCCCGCGATCACCCCCAGATCATGCGTGATCCACACAATCGCCATCCCCAGCTTGGTGCGCAATTCCCGCACCAGTTCCAGGATCTGCGCCTGTATCGTCACATCCAGCGCCGTTGTCGGTTCATCCGCGATCAACACATCCGGGTCGCATGACAGCGCAATCGCAATCATCACCCGCTGCCGCATGCCCCCCGAAAACTGATGCGGGTACGCATTCATCCGCGCGCCCGCGTCTGAAATCCCCACCAGTTCCAGCAGTTCCGCCGCCCTTACCCGTGCCTGCGATTTGGTCATTCCCATGTGCCGCATCAGCGGTTCCATGATCTGCGCGCCCACCGTGAACACCGGGTTCAGGCTGGTCATCGGGTCCTGAAACACGAACCCCACCTTGGCCCCGCGCACATCGCGCAACGCATCCACCCCGATCGTCAGGATATCCCGCCCGCCCAGCCAGACCTCGCCCCGCCGCACTTCGGCAGGCGGTGATGGCAACAGCCCCAGCAGTGACATCATCGTCACCGATTTGCCCGATCCGGACTCCCCCACCACGCCCAGCAATTCGCCCGGTTGCAAATGAAAGCTGACCGAATTCACCGCATGAATCTCGCCCCCGCGGGTGCGGAAAACAGTCTTCAGTCCCCGCACGTCAAGGACAGGCTGTGCCCCATCGGGCATATGGACGCTCCCCAGGTTGGTCGTCGGGTGTCTTGGCACGTGCCCGCCCCGTTAGCCGCCATGCTGCACCGCTTTTGATGCATCCGTCCAGCATCTTTGTTGCGATGACCTTGCGGCAGATCGGCGATCCGACGCCGACCCTTGCCCTTTGCCCACGTCCACAGCACTCTGGCCGCAAATGGAGCATCCCATGCACAACACCTTGACCCCGCGCGCGATTCTGGATCGGCTGGTGGCCTATCCCACGGTCAGTCGCGACAGCAACCTTGCCCTTGTCGACTGGGTTGAATCCTACCTCACCTCACACGGCATCACCTGCGCCCGCCAGTATTCGCCCGACCGCACCAAGGCCGGGCTTTACGCCCATGCAGGTCCGATGATCCCCGGCGGGATCGTCCTGTCCGGTCATACCGATGTGGTCCCCGTCGATGGCCAGAGCTGGACAACCGACCCCTTCACCGTCGTCGAAAAGGATGACCGCCTTTTTGGGCGCGGCACCTGCGACATGAAGGGGTTTGATGCCCTCGCCATCTGGGCCCTCGTCGCCGCGCACCAGCGCGGCGTCAAACGCCCCCTGCAACTCGCGCTCAGCTATGACGAGGAGTTGGGTTGCACCGGTGCCCCCCCGCTGATTGACGCCATGCAAGCCCTGCCAAAAGCCAGCATTGTCATCGTGGGCGAACCGTCGAACATGCGCGTGGTCACCGCCCACAAGGGCGGCGACGGCATCAAGGTCCACGTCCGCGGGCACGAGGTGCATTCATCCCTGCTCGACCAAGGCGTCTCTGCAATCATGGAGGCTGCGCGCATCCTCAACTGGGCCAATGACCAGAACGCCGCCCTGCAATCGCGCGCGCCCACCGCCCTTGCCGCCATGTTCGATCCGCCCTTCACCACCCTGCACGCCGGTTTGATTTCGGGCGGCACCGCCGAAAATATCACCGCCGCCGATTGCCATTTTTCCTTCGAATACCGGGTCGTGCCCGACGAAGATAAGGCCGAATGGCTGACCCGTTTGCGCGCCGAATGTGCCCGCGTCGAACGCGATATGCAGAAAATCGCGCCTGCCTCCGGCATTGATCTGGATGTGTATTTCACCCTCAACGGCCTTGCCCCCGAACAGGATGGCCTTGCCGAATCCCTCACCCGTCGCCTGACCGGTGACAACGGCACCCATGTCGTCAGCTATGGCACCGAGGCCGGGCATTTTCAGGCCGCGGGCTATTCGGTCGTCGTTTGCGGCCCCGGCGATATCGTACAGGCCCATCAGGTCGATGAATACCTTGAACTGTCAGAATTTGCGGCGGGGCAGGCGTTCATGGAACGTCTGCTCACCGATCTCGCATGATTACCGACGCCACGCCGATCCGCTATCCCGGCCCGCCGCCCCCTGCCACCGATGTCGTCGTCCTTGGCGGCGGCATCATCGGCGTTATGACCGCGCATTTTCTGGCAGGGCAGGGGGCGCGTGTCACCCTGTGCGAAAAGGGCCGCATAGCGGGCGAACAAAGCAGCCGCAACTGGGGCTGGATCCGCCAGACCGGACGCGACCCTGCCGAACTGCCGATCGTGATCGAGGCGCTGCGCATCTGGCAAAGCCTCGCGCAGGTCCATGGCGATGCCTTGGGCTTTCAACGCACAGGCGTGATGTATCTGGCCAACACCGACGCCGACATGCAGGGCTATGCCGGGTGGCTGCCCCATGCGCAGGCCCATGGCACGGACACCCGCCTGCTCACGGCGGCGCAGACGGCGTTGCACCTTGCAGGTGCAGCCGTCCCTTGGGCGGGGGCGATGTATACCCCATCGGATGCCCGCGCCGAACCATGGGTTGCCGTCCCTCTGCTCGCCGCCGGGGCTGTGGCCAGGGGGGCGATCCTTGTTGAAAACTGCGCCGTGCGCGCGCTTGATCTTGCCGCAGGCCGCGTCGCGGGTGTTGTCACCGAACACGGCCGCATCGCGTGCAACCACGTCGTTGTCGCAGGTGGTGCGTGGTCATCACTGTTTTTGCGCGCCCATGGCGTTCACATCCCGCAACTTTCTGTCCGCTCAACCGTCGCCGCCACCGCGCCGCTGCCACAGGTCTTTGCCGGGGCCGCCGTCGATGGCGATCTTGCGTTTCGCCGTCGCGCTGATGGCGGCTATACCTTGGCACCCGGATCAGGGCATGATTTCCACATCGGCCCCGATGCCTTTCGCAACCTTGCAGCCTACTTGCCCGACCTGCGCCGCAACCTGTCCTCCACCCGGTTTCACCCCGCATCCCCGCGCGGCTATCCCGATGCATGGGGAACCCCCCGCCACTGGGATGCCGACCGCGTGTCCCCGTTTGAAGGCACGCGCATCCTCAACCCTGCACCCAGTCCCCGCAGGCTCGCGCGCCTGCAAGACGCCTTCGCCCGCACCTTTCCCGCCCTTGGCCGCCCGGCCTTGCGCGCCGTCTGGGCCGGGATGATCGACACCATGCCCGATACCGTCCCCGTCGTGGATCACGCGCCCATCCCCGGCCTTTTCATCGCGACGGGGATGAGCGGGCATGGCTTCGGCATCGGCCCCGCCTTTGGCCGCATCATCGCCGATATGGTCATGGGCTACCCCCCCGGCCATGACATGACCCGCTTCCGGCTGTCACGCTTTACCGACGGGTCACGTCTTGTTCCCGGCCCCAGCCTGTAATGCGCCTGGGCCACAGATGATGAACAAGATGTTAAACTGACCCCCTGTAATTTTATTAAAATATTGATTTGTTTATAAAAATCTGAAAATTGACAGCCGTCAATTTTCTCTCCCTTTCCGGTTCCCCTCAGCCTCAATTCCCGCTATTCCCAACCCCCATGCACCCCATCACCTGCGGCATCGACTTCGGCACCTCCAACTCTACCGTCGCCATCGCGGGCGGTGATGGCGCCCGTCTGATCCCGGTTGAAGGCGCGCATCTGACCATCCCCTCCGCCGTGTTCTGGGAAACCGATGGCCCCCCTCTGTTTGGCCGCGACGGTATTGCGGCTTATGTCGAAGGCGTCGAAGGCCGCCTGATGCGCGGCCTCAAAAGCACGCTCGGCTCATCCCTGATCATGGACCGGACCCAGATCGGTGCCCGCAGCATTTCCTTCCGCGATGTGATCGCCCGCTTTTTCACGCACCTGAAGGCGCAGCTTGACGCCCACACCGAAATCACCCCCGCGCTGACCCTTGGCCGCCCCGTGCATTTTGTCGATGACGACCCCGCCGCCGACAGCGCCGCCCAGAACATTCTGGAAGGCATCGCCAAAGCCACCGGTTTTCGCCAGATCACCTTTCAATACGAACCCATCGCCGCCGCCCTGCAATACGAACAAACCGTCGCGCGCGAAGAACTGGTGCTGATCGTCGATATCGGCGGTGGCACCTCTGACTTTTCCATCGTCCGCGTCGCCCCCCGCCGCTGGCTTCAGCCCGACCGCGCAGGCGATATCCTCGCCAATGACGGCATCCGCGTCGGTGGCACCGATTTCGACCGCCTGCTTTCCCTTGCCGAGGTCATGCCCCACCTTGGCTTCAAATCCACCACCGGGCAGGGCAAAGGCATCATGCCGCGCCATTATTACCTTGATCTTGCCACCTGGCACCGCATCAACATGCTGTATACCCAGCGCACCGCCGCCGACCTCAAGGCCCTGCGCGCCATTGCCGATCACCCGGGTCAGATCGACCGCCTGATCCACGTTGTTGCCCACCACAACGGCCACGGCGTCGCCATGGCGGTTGAGGATGCCAAGATCGCCCTGTCTGACGCCGACATCACCCGCCTTGGCCTTTCTGCCCTCACTGGCGGCCCAAATCCGCTTGCCCGGCGCGATGCGTTCGAGGCCGCCATCGCCGCCCCGTTGGAACGCATCACGACCACCCTGCAAAGCCTGCTGGCGCAGGCGGGCCTTGCCCCCGCCGCCATCGGCACCGTGTTCATGACCGGCGGCTCCTCCGGCCTGCCCGCGCTGCGCCGCGTTGTCGCCGATGTGCTGCCCGGTGTGCCGATTGCCACAGGTGATATGCTGGGGTCGGTGGGTACCGGCCTTGCCCTTGACGCATCGTCACGCTTTGGTTGAAAGGCTTGCAGCACGGGCGCGATGGGTTCACTCTGGTGGTATCGGAAAAGGAAACGCTGCGATGCCCGTCAAGAACCGCTTTGCCGAACTGCTGCCCGAAATCACCGCTTGGCGGCGCGATTTTCATGCGCATCCGGAACTGTTGTTCGATGTGCAGCGCACGGCCGGAAAGGTCGCCGACCTGTTGCGCGCCTTTGGCGTCGATGAGGTGGCAACCGGCATCGGACGCACCGGGGTTGTCGGCGTCATCAAGGGCCGCACCGATACGGCGGGCCGCGTCATCGGTCTGCGCGCCGACATGGACGCGCTGCCGATCCACGAACAAACCGGCGTCGATTATGCCTCGACCATTCCCGGCAAGATGCACGCTTGCGGCCATGACGGGCACACCGCCATGCTGCTGGGTGCGGCCAAATATCTGGCGGAAACCCGCAACTTCGACGGCACCGTCATCCTCATCTTCCAACCCGCCGAAGAGGGCGGCGGCGGGGGTCGCGAAATGGTGCAGGACGGTCTGATCACCCGCTGGAATATTGATGAGGTCTACGGCATGCACAACATGCCCGGCATCCCCGTGGGCCAGTTCGCCATCCGGCCCGGTGCGATGATGGCCGCCGCCGACCAGTTCGACATCACCGTGACAGGCAAGGGTGGCCACGCCGCCAAACCGCATGATTGCATCGACACCACCGTTGTGGCCGCCCATATCATCGTGGCGCTGCAAACCATCGCCTCACGCGGGGTGGATCCGATGGCGCAGGTGGTGGTTTCCGTCTGCACCGTGCAAACCGACAGCACGGCCCATAACGTCATTCCGCAGGTCGTGAAAATGCGTGGCACGGTGCGCAGCATGGACCCGAAGGTGCAGGATTATGTGCAGCGCCGCGTGATCGAGATTGTTCAGGGCACCGCCACGACCCTTGGTGCTGTGGCCGATATCGACTATCGGCGCGGCTATCCGGTCACGATGAACGCGCCCGAAAATACCATTTACGCCGCCGATGTTGCGCAGGCTGTATCGGGAAAAGTCGACCGCAACACCGCGCCCCTGATGGGGGCTGAGGATTTCAGCTTTCTGCTGAACGAACGCCCCGGCGCCTATATCTTCCTTGGCAATGGCGACACGGCGATGGTGCATCACCCCGCCTATAATTTCGATGACAGCGCGATCCCCTTCGGATCAAGCTGGTATGCCGGGATGGCCGAGGCGCGGATGCCCATGCCATGATCGCGGTCGGGTCTTAACGGCAAGAAGGTGTGTCCCGCAGTGGGACACAAATAAAGAACAATGATTACAGATGCTTGAATTCAGACTTTAACTTTTTGTTAACATCCCAGCAGTCCGGTTGGGCAATTCACGCCCCCCGCGACAGTGCCGCCACACCCGTCCGCGCAATCTCGCGCAGGCCCAGGGGCCGCATCAGATCGGCAAACGCATCAATCTTTTCCGGCGTGCCGGTGATTTCGAACACGAAACTTTCCAGCGTCGAGTCCACCACATTGGCGCGAAAAATCTCGGCCAGCCGCAGCGCCTCGATCCGGTGCTCGCCCGATCCCGTCACCTTGAACAACGCGAGTTCCCGCTGCACGGCCGCACCTTCCACCGTCAAATCATGCACTTCGTGCACCGGGACCATGCGTTCCAGTTGCGATTTGATCTGCACGATCACCGCAGGCGTGCCGGTCGTGACAACGGTAATCCGGCTCCGATGCCCAAGGTGATCCACCTCGGCGACCGTCAGGCTGTCGATATTATACCCGCGCGCGGAGAATAGGCCGATGATGCGCGCCAGTACCCCGCTTTCGTTATCGACGACCACGGCCAGCGTATGCGTCTCAGTCAGCGGCGCATTGGGATCGCGCAGCTCATAGGCCGAATGGCTGGTGGCACCGCGTTTGATGTTCAGGGCTGACATGTTTTTCTCATTTTTCTGTTCAAAGATATCCCATG
>JANNKX010000360.1:0-1914 GCA_031396505.1 Rhodobacterales bacterium | reverse complement strand
CCCTTGCGAAAACCCTTCAGCTCCACTTCGGGCTGCGCTTCCAGCAGCTTTTCCGTGACTTTTGCATCCAGGTGCGCCGAGGGCACGGTGATCTGATAGCCGCGCTTCAGGCCTTCGTTCAGGGTCTGGGTGACCTGCATTGTCAGATGTCCTTTTCATGTCATTCGGGGCACGCATCCGCGCACGCAACAGATTTACGCGCACAGGCTTGCGACTGGGCGGGTCGCGCGCCTTCTAACAAAGGTTTTGCGGCGACGTAAGGGGATATTTATCGCATCCCGTACAACGCGGCGCTCCCTGGCAAATTCCTTTGGCGCGACACAATTGCCGCCGATTGTTGCCACAGTCGCAACTTACGCAAAGGCACCACAACAGTTTGCACAAGCGAGTAAATGTCATGTCCCGTTTCAGTAGTCCGGTGTCGCCAAACCCTGTGCCGCAAGCCTGCGGCTTTGCCCTTGGCACCCTGATCCTGACGCCGCATGGCCCTGAATTCGTGGAAAACCTGGCACCCGGCGATCTGGTGATGACGCAGGATGCGGGCGCACAACCGCTGACACGCGTGACCCGGACGATCCCGCCCCACATCCAGTGCCTTTCCCCGCGCGACGCGACAGGCCCGTGGCGGCATCTTTGGACAACCGGCACATCTGGCGTGGCAAACATCTCGGCGCGCATCTGCGTATCGTTGCAGTGCAAAGCCGGGCAGGTCATCTGGGCCGAAGGTCTACCGGTCGCACTTGCAACGATGACACCGCGTGCCACAGCCTTGGTCATGGCCTGACTGGTGCGGGTGGAGGGACTTGAACCCCCACGCCTTGCGGCGCCAGAACCTAAATCTGGTGCGTCTGCCAATTTCGCCACACCCGCATAGCTGTCCGTTTAACAAGTGGTTTTCCGCCATACCAGCACAAAAGCCCTGAAAAACGCTCGCTGTTTACCTATTCTTGCCATATTGTAGCGCAAAAAACTGAGGCAGAACAGTATTGATGAGGATATCCCGATGACGGCACAGCCGCACGGGCAGGTGATGGGCAATGCCCCATCCATGTCCCAGACCACCACGGGCTTTATGCGCGGCACCTGCGTGCTGACGCTGGACGGTGAAATTCCGGTTGAATTCCTGAATGTGGGTGACCGCATCATCACACGCGACGGCGCGCGGACATTGCGTGCGCTCCGGGTTGCAATGGTGTCGGGCGAGGTGATCTGCATCGGGGCCAGCACACTGGGCCATGACCGCCCGACGGGTGATATCATGGTGGGCTGCGATCAGGCCATTCTGGTGCGCGACTGGCGCGCCAAAGCGCTGTATGGCACATCGCAGGCGATGATCCCGGCGGCACGGATGGCCGATGGCGAACTGATCCGGCGCGAGATCGTGCAGGACGTGGCGCTGTTCACACTGGAATTTGATGCGGCTGTCGTGATTTACGCAAGCGGGCTGGAACTGGCCTGCGCTGCGGTGACGGTTGACGCCTGAAGGCAGCTACAGCCCAAGCGCGCGGAATACCTTCGGCAATTCTTCAGGCAGGTCCTCGGCAATCAGGCCGGGGCCAAAGCTGCGCGCACACTCAACATGCAACCATGCAGCGGTCTCGGCCGCCTGCATGGGCACGAACCCGCGCGCGAGCAGCCCCGTGATGAACCCCGCCAGCACATCGCCTGATCCTGCGGTGGCCAGCCAGGGTGCGGCGCGGTCGTAATGGGCGGAATTGATCGAACAGCGCCCTGATGGGTCGGCGATCACCGTATCCGGCCCCTTGAACAGCACAACACAGCCCGCACGTTTTGAAGCCTCACGCGTGGCATCGACCTTGGAATAGGCGGGGCCAGCGGTGGCGGGGGCGGCCAGTTTGGCGGCGATGTCGGGGAACAGGCGGGCGAATTCACCGGCATGCGGGGTAAGGATGC
>JANNKX010000111.1:0-2010 GCA_031396505.1 Rhodobacterales bacterium | reverse complement strand
CAGAGGAGCAGAGGAGCAGGGGAGCACTGGCTCACCCCAGCATCCTGCCGTCGAGCGAGGGGAACACGACCGCGTTTCCCCTCTCGAGCTCCTCCGCCCCTCCGCCCCTCCGCTCCCCTGCTCCCCTGCCCCTCCGCTCCTCCGCTCCCGCCGCGCGGCCTTCGCCGACCTGCGTCGCTGGCTGCGGCTGCACGATCTGCTGGCGAGCCTGGACCCCGAGGCGCCGCCAACGGCGCGAAAGCTGGCCAATTTATAGCCGACAAAGATCAGCGCCGCCGCAACCACCAGATTGCGGATGGCAAAGATCGGCATCGGTTCCGGCGTCATGCCAAAGGCCGCATCGCGGCTGCGTGCCCGCCAGCCGATGACCACAATCGCCAGCGCAGCAAGGCACACCAGCAAAAGCGCCGTCATGTTCGGCTTTTCCACGCCAAAGATATCCGGAATAAACCCCGTCGACAGCGATTGAAACGTCTTGGGGAAAGGCCCGATATTCTGCCCCGCAAGCAACCACAACGTCAGCCCGCGAAACACCAGCATCCCCGCCAGCGTCACGATGAACGACGGAATGCGCCAATAGGCGACCCAATAGCCCTGCGCGGCCCCGATCATCAGACCCACCCCAAGGCAGGCGGGCACCACTGCCCAGACCGGCCAGTCAAGGTTCACCGTCAGCACTGCCGCAACCGCCCCCGTGAACCCCACGACCGATCCGACCGACAGGTCGATATGCCCCGCCACGATCACCAGCAGCATGCCCAACGCCATGATGATGACGTATGAGTTTTGCAAAAACAGGTTGGTAATATTTTGCGCCGACAGGAAATCAACGCCTTCGAAAACCCGCACAACCACAACGAAAAACAGCACAATCGCGACCAGCGCCATCAGCATCCCGTTTTCGCGCAGATGCCCGCCCAGATGCGTACCAAGGCCCGGTTTTTCGCTCATGCCGCTTTTCCTTCGCTTTGCAGGATCAGGGCCATGATCCGTTCCTGACTGGCCTCGGCACGGGACAACTCGCCCACGATGCGGCCTTCGTTCATCACATAAATCCGGTCGCACATGCCCAACAATTCCGGCATTTCCGACGATATCATCACGACACCGCGCCCTTGGGCTGCAAGCTCATTCATGATGCCGTAGATTTCAAACTTGGCACCCACGTCGATGCCGCGCGTCGGTTCATCAAGGATCAACACCTGCGGATCGGTGAACAGCCATTTCGACAGCACCACCTTTTGTTGATTGCCGCCCGACAGGTTCACCACCTTTTGCATCACGCCGGGGGTGCGGATGTTCATGGCCCGGCGGTATTCCTCGGCCACCTGCGTTTCACGCCGCAGGCTCAACACGCCTTTGGATGACACGCCAAACAGATTGGCCAGCGTGATGTTGCGCACGATGGGTTCTTCCAGCACAAGGCCAAGCTCTTTGCGATCTTCGGTCACATAGGCCAGCCCCGCATCAATCGCGCGGGCCACCGTCGATGTATCGGCGGGCCTGCCACCAAGGCGCACCTGACCCGAGATATTGCGCCCATAGCTGTGGCCAAACAGACTCATGGCCAGCTCGGTGCGCCCCGCCCCCATCAGGCCCGCAATCCCGACAATCTCACCTTTTTTCACATGGAAAGACGCGTTGCGAATCATCTGGCGGTCTTTTTGATCCGGATGCCAGACGTTCCAGCCCGCCACCTCCATCAGCGTCTCGCCGATGTGCGGGGTGCGGTCGGGATAGCGATGCGCCATGTCGCGGCCCACCATATCGCGAATGATACGGTCTTCGGAAATGTCTGATTTATTCAAGGTCGACACCGACGCCCCATCACGTATGATCGTAATACGGTCAGCCACCTTGCTGATTTCATTCAGCTTATGGCTGATGATGATCTGCGTCACCCCCTGCGCCTTCAGCTCCAGCATCAGGTCCAGCAGTTTCTGGCTGTCATTTTCCTGCAACGCCGCCGTCGGCTCGTCCAGGATCAGCAACCGCACATCCTTCGCCAGC
>JANNKX010000343.1:0-22616 GCA_031396505.1 Rhodobacterales bacterium | reverse complement strand
ATGGTGGTATTGCTGGTTGCCGTCATTGCCACGCCCATCGGGCTGGCTGTTGGTACGACATCTGGCTATTTCGGCGGCTGGATCGACATTGTGCTGATGCGCATCACCGATATCTTCCTCGCCTTCCCGCGCCTGATCCTTGCGCTCGCCTTTGCCTCCGCCCTTGGGCCGGGGATTGAGAACGCCATCATCGCCATCGCCATCACGTCATGGCCGCCCTACGCGCGCCTTGCCCGCGCCGAAACCCTGACGATCCGCGAGGCCGACCATATCGCCGCCATCCGCCTGCAAGGCGCATCGTCGGGGCGGATTCTGCTGGGCCACATCACGCCATTGTGCTTGTCATCCGTGATCGTCCGCGTCACGCTCGATATGGCGGGCATCATCCTGACCGCCGCTGGCCTTGGCTTTCTGGGCCTTGGCGCACAACCCCCACAGCCTGAATGGGGTGCCATGATCGCGGGCGGGCGGCGGTTCATCATTGATTACTGGTGGGTCGCCACCATGCCCGGCATTGCCATCCTGATTGTCTCGCTGGGCTTCAATCTGCTGGGCGACGGCCTGCGCGACGTGTTTGACCCAAAGGCCCGCAAATGAGCCACCTGCTGCGTGTCGAAGACCTGCGCATCGCGTTTCCGACCCGTCAGGGGCCGACCGAGGTTGTGCGTGGCGTGACCTTCACCCTTGGCCGCGAACGCCTTGGTATCGTTGGCGAAAGCGGTTCGGGCAAAAGCCAGACGGGGCGCGCGCTGTTGGGTCTGACCCCCTCCCCCGGCAAGGCCACCGCCAAACGGCTGGAATTCGACGGCATCGATCTGCGAAACGCCACGCCTCCCGCATGGCGCGCACTGCGCGGCATCCGCCTGTCGATGATCATGCAGGACCCCAAGTTTTCGCTGAACCCGGTGATGACCATCGGGCGTCAGTTGATCGAGGCGGCGCGCAACGCCACCAGCAAGGCAGAGGCGAAGGATCGTTCGCTGGCGATGCTGGAGGCAGTGCAGATTCGCGACCCGGCCCGCGTCATGGCAGCCTATCCGCATGAATTGTCGGGCGGCATGGGCCAGCGCGCAATGATCGCGATGATGCTGATCACCGAGCCTGACTTGCTGATTGCCGATGAGCCGACATCTGCCCTTGATGTCACGGTGCAGATTGATGTGCTGCGTATTCTGGATGATCTGGTCACAAAGCGCGGCATGGGCCTGATCTTCATCAGCCATGATCTGCGGCTTGTCGGGTCGTTCTGCGACCGTGTGCTGGTCATGTATGCAGGCCGCGTGGTTGAAGAACTGAAGGCATCCGAATTGTCACAGGCGCAGCACCCGTATACCCAGGGCCTGATGAACTGCCTGCCAAGGATCGAAGGCAGCACCCACCCGCTGCCCACCCTGCAACGCGATCAGGCATGGGCGCTGTGATGCCGCTGATTGATATCACCGATCTGAACGTGCGTTTTGGCCCCGTTCATGCCGTGCGTGGCGTATCTTTGCAAATCAACGAAGGCGAAAGTTACGGTATCGTTGGCGAAAGCGGGTCAGGCAAATCCACCGTTCTGCGCGCGATCTGCGGCCTTGCCCCCACATCGGCGGGCAGTGTCCGCATGGACGGGGCGGAACTGACCACGCCCCGCACGCCTGCCTTTTACCGACGCGCGCAGATGGTGTTTCAAGACCCCTACGCGTCCTTGCACCCGCGCCATACCGTTGACCGCGTGCTGTCCGAACCCCTTGCCATCCACGGCTTTGACGATTCCGAAAACCGGGTCGAACGCGCGTTGCAAGAGGTCGGTCTTGGCCACGGGTTCCGATTTCGCTATCCGCACCAATTGTCGGGCGGACAGCGTCAGCGCGTCGCCATCGCCCGCGCGCTGATTGTTGAACCGAAAGTGATCTTGCTGGATGAACCCACATCCGCGCTGGATGCATCGATTCAGGCCGAGGTGTTGAACCTGCTGGATCGTTTGCGGAATGAACGCGGGCTGACCTATATCCTTGTCAGTCATGATCTGGGCGTCGTTGCGCATATGTGCGAACGGCTGACGGTGATGCAGCATGGTCAGGTCGTGGAAACCATGACGCGCGACGGATTGCAGGCGCGGCGCGCCACGCAAGACTATACCAAGGCCCTGCTCGCCGCTTCCGAAGGTTTTCACCGCCGCACAGCGTGACATCGCCTGTGGGCCGCCCCCTCCGCACTGTGCACGGAAGGGGCCGGTCCTTTAGTTCGCGATGTCGAACCGATCGGCGTTCATCACCTTGACCCATGCCGCGACAAAGTCTGTCACGAACTTTGCTGCATTGTCGTCTTGCGCGTAAACCTCGGCATAGGCGCGCAGCACCGAATTTGACCCGAACACCAGATCAACCCGCGTGGCCGTGAACCGCACCGCACCCGATTTGCGTTCGACGATGTCATACAGGTTCATGCCGCGCGGCACCCACTTGTAGGCCATATCCGTCAGCGTCGTGAAAAAGTCAGGCGTCAACGCACCCAGCCGTTTGGTGAACACCCCATGTGCCGTCCCACCGTGGTTTGTGCCCATGGCCCGCATCCCACCCACCAGACAGGTCATCTCATGCGCCGAAAGGCCCATCAGTTGCGCCCGGTCCAGCAGCATTTCTTCGGCTGACACCGTGTAGTCCTTTTTCAGCCAGCTGCGGAAACCATCGGCCAAAGGCTCCAGCACGTCGAACGACGCTGCATCCGTCATCGCATCCGTCGCATCGCCCCGTCCCGGTGCAAATGGCACAGCCACGTTGAACCCGGCGGCCTGTGCGGCCATTTCAACCCCAAGATTGCCCGCCAGCACAATCACATCGGCCACACTGGCCCCCGTGGCCGCCGCAATCGGCTCCAGCACAGACAGCACGCGCGCCAGACGGGCCGGTTCATTGCCTTCCCAGTCTTTTTGCGGTGCAAGACGGATGCGCGCGCCATTGGCCCCACCCCGCATATCTGACCCGCGATAGGTGCGCGCCGAATCCCACGCAGTATTCACCATATCCGACAGGCTTAGCCCGCTTGCCGCAATCTTTGCCTTGACGACAGCCACGTCATAATCCGTGCGGCCTGCGGGCACCGGATCCTGCCAGATCAGGTCTTCGGAAGGCACTTCCGGCCCGATATAGCGCACCTTCGGCCCCATATCGCGGTGTGTCAGCTTGAACCAGGCGCGTGCGAAAGTGTCGGTGAAATAGGCATGATCCGCCGCAAACCGCAGGCAGATTTCACGGTAGATCGGATCCACTTTCATCGCCATATCGGCGTCCGTCATGATCGGCATCACGCGGATCGACGGGTCTTCGACATCCACCGGCATATCTTCTGGCGCGATGTTCACCGGCATCCACTGGTTCGCCCCGGCCGGCGATTTGCGCAATTCCCAGTCATGCCCGAACAGCATGTCAAAGTATCCGTTGTCCCATTTTGTCGGGTGCGTCGTCCATGCGCCCTCGATCCCCGATGTCACCGTGTTGCGCCCAACCGCACGCGTCGTATGGTTCATCCAGCCAAGGCCCGCTTCCACCACATCCGCGCCTTCCGGGCTTGCGCCCAGCAGGGCCGCGTCGCCGTTGCCATGCGTCTTGCCAACGGTATGCCCGCCCGCCGTCAGGGCCGCCGTTTCCTCATCATCCATCGCCATCCGTGCGAATGTTTCGCGGATATGCAGGGCGGTGCGTGCCGGATCAGGCTGCCCGTTCACACCTTCCGGATTCACATAGATCAGGCCCATGTGTACGGCCGCCAGCGGTTGTTCCAACGTGGACGGATCGTTCAGATCGGCGTAGCGGTTTTCGGATGGGGCCAGCCATTCCTTCTCAGCCCCCCAATAGACGTCCTTTTCCGGATGCCACGTATCCGCCCGGCCAAAACCGAAACCAAAGGTCTTCAGACCCATCGATTCATAGGCCACATTGCCCGCCAGCAGCATCAGATCGGCCCAGCTTAACCGGTTGCCGTATTTCTTCTTGATTGGCCACAAAAGGCGGCGTGCCTTGTCGAGGTTCGCGTTGTCGGGCCAGCTGTTCAGCGGCGCAAAGCGTTGGTTGCCCGTCCCGCCACCCCCACGGCCATCGGCCAGACGATAAGACCCCGCCGCGTGCCACGCCATCCGGATCATCAGACCGCCGTAGTGCCCCCAGTCAGCTGGCCACCAATCCTGACTATCGGTCATCAGCGCCACCAGATCGCGCTTGACCCCAGCGAAATCCAGCTTTTTGACTTCGTCGTGATAGTCAAACCCCACCATCGGGTTGGTTTTGGTGTCCTGTTGATGCAGGATGTCCAGGTTCAGGGCATTCGGCCACCAGCCTGTCACAGACTCCGCCCCTGTGGTGTTCGCCCCGTGCATCACCGGGCACTTGCCGCCCGTGTTCGGAATATCTCCATCCATGACTGTCTCCTTGTCTGGCTGA
Organism: Rhodobacterales bacterium; assembly: GCA_031396505.1. GTDB lineage: Bacteria > Pseudomonadota > Alphaproteobacteria > Rhodobacterales > Rhodobacteraceae > JAAFHS01. Next base: position 18,198 of record JANNKX010000343.1, on the reverse strand, counting down.
TGTCGCTTGATCGGTTTATCGCGCTTGTTCTGCGCCTTGGCGCAGGAATCGTCGTGATGATTTTCAAGCCTTAGCATGCAGCATTCATAATTAGAATTTGCATTTGCAAATCACCCCGATATGAATTTCTTATGGCTACGATTTCGATCAAACATCTTCGCTACTTTGAGGCACTGGCCCAGCACGGCCATTTCGGTCGCGCCGCCGAGGCTTGTGCCATCTCGCAGCCAGCTTTGTCGTTGCAGGTGAAAGAGTTGGAGCAGATCCTCGGCGCAGCATTGGTTGAACGCGGCGCACGCCAGATCCGGCTGACGGACACAGGCACCGCGTTTGCCGTGCGTGCCCGCGATATTCTGCGCGCGGTCGATGAGCTCGCCACTCTTGCACGCGCAGCGGCGGGTCCGCTGACCGGGCGCTTACGGATCGGGGTGATCCCCACAGTCGCCCCCTATCTTTTGCCACGCATCATTCACAAGCTTGCCGCGCATTTTCCCACGCTCGACATCCGCCCGCGCGAGGCGGTGACACAAAAACTGGTTGATGATCTGCGCGAAGGTCGGCTTGATGTGGCCATCGTGGCCCTGCCCGTGTCCGAGCCATCACTGATCGAAATGCCACTTCTCAGCGAAGAGTTCGTACTGGTCCGTCCTGCCGCCGATGCAGAAAGGCCGGTCCCCAACCCCGAAACCCTGCGCGAAATGCGGCTCTTGCTGCTGGAAGAAGGCCACTGCTTTCGTGACCAGGCCCTGTCGTTCTGCAAAATGTCACCCGGCGTCGCGCGTGAGATGATGGACAGCAGTTCGCTCACCACGCTGGTGCAGATGGTTGGCGCGGGCATTGGCGTGACACTGATCCCGCAGATGGCCGTCGCCGTTGAAACCCGCACCGCCCCCGTATCCGTCGCACGCTTGCGCGAACCCCGCCCGACACGTAACATCGGGCTGGTCTGGCGCAAGACCAACCCGCTTGGCGAACAATTCACCAGCCTGATCGATATCGTCAAAGACGCCCTTGGCGAACACATCCAGAAGCCGCTCTAGCAATTGCCCCGATAGATTGATTTAAGTGGCGCTCAGAGACGGCGACCCGAGACGCTGAACCGCGCCGGATTTGCCGGGCGCTCTTCAGCGACAATCTCCGACGTCAGGGAAGCGTAAGTGTTACTTGGGGAATGGCCAGTGATGTTGTCTGGGTTGAAAGACCAAGTCCAAAAAGCGGCCGATGGACCTGTCGCAATTTACGAGTCCGGCCCTGACGATGCGTTGTTTCGCGGTGTACTTCTGGACAGGGCAACATGCTTTCTGGACCAGAACCCGCATCCTCAGGGTACGATCATCGAGGGCCAGTCAGTCCTTGCCCCCGCAAACTGCCCAAGTATCACCACAGTGATCGCTGCCTTGAACCCGGCTCATGCGCGCACCACCCGGCGCTCTGTCACCGCGTGGCTTTGCGCAGACATGAAGGTCATTTATCCGCAGTCTTCGCCCACATCACGGATGAAATCATGATTGAAGTCGCAATCTTTTCATACAATCGACCTGACTACCTGAAGAACGCGATCGACTCTGTCCTTCGACACATGCCGGGTGCCCAGCTGCGTGTTTATGACGATTGCAGTGATGACCCCGCAATGCTGGCATACCTGTCCTCACTTGGCGGGATTGTCGTGCGGCGTGCGGTTGCGTCACATGATCGGCACGGTGGGCTTTACGCGAATATGAACCACGCGTTGAGCAATGCCGAACGCCCTTTTTTGATGATGATGCAAGATGACATGCAGGTGGTACGCCCCGTCGATGAACATGATCAGGCATCATTGGATCGTCTGTTTGACAGTCATTCAACAAGGGCGTTCGTCTGCCCCATGTTCATGAAAGCAGATCGGAAAAGACGGTTCCACCGTGAACTGAAGCCAAATTTCGAACTTCGCGCCTACATTTCGCCGCCCGTGGCAGAGATGACATCGAAAAACTGCCTGTCATATTTTGACGTGCATATCGCGCATGTGGAAAGGCTTCGTGCCGCAGGCTGGCAGTACCTGACCGAGGGTGAAGGGCATATCCGCGACCGCGCACGCGCGCAGTTCGGGGCCATGCCGATGATGGGTGATCCGTTCCTGTTCTTCTGCCCCGAGGTGCCATTTTTCCGGCATCGCGAACAGTCGATTGCGGCAAGGCTGGCAGGCAGGTTTGTCGGACGTCATGTCAAGTCATTCGTCGACATGACCGAAAGTGAAGTGGCGAAACTGAAATCACGCGATCTTGCGGTGTGGCCCTTTGCCGAAGATTTCCTGACCCCGAATGATCCCAAGGTCGTACGTCCATTCGTTTACAAGGACGTCAATGCACGGCTGTGGCTTTATGCCTTGCACAAGATGGAACAATGGGTCCGGTCAAAGTTCGCGCGTCACTGAGCCGGACCTGCTACTTCGTATCCCCGCCAAAGTGATTTCTCCACCGCGCGCTCAGCAGCCGCCGGGTCGGATGACAGCGGCGGCGCACATAGAACGGGATCCACAGCCGGACAATCGCCTTTTGTCCCGGTGTCAGATCGGACGCGTCCAGCAGCGTGTGGCAGACCGCGCCAAAGCGGTGGTTGCGATCCGCCATCTCGTCATATCCGGGCCGCACGTCATTGCGCGCTGCATGAATGATGCGCTGATGAAAGGTCGTCTCGTGCGTGCCACGGATGCCATCCTGCAGGGCGCAGGCGAAGATCGCCAGATGATCCCCACCCCAGGCATCCGGATAGACCGCGTGGATGTGATTGGTGATCGCGATGCATGCCGTTCTGCGCCACATGCCATAATACCAGCAGGCCGAATTGCGGAACATCTGATCATACAGCCGCTGCATCCGCGTCCCGGTGTCACGCGGCCGATAAGGAAAGGCCCGCCCGGTCGTGCCCGCGGATGCATCGCGCATCACATCCGGTGCCGCCAGTATGGTTTCGGAACGCCGGTCAAGGACAGCAGCGAGAGCTTCGAGGTAGTTCGGCGCTGATAAATCATCATGCGCACGCCACAGAAAGTAGTCGGCTTGGGCCTGATCGCGCACGAATAAAAAGTTTTCGATTGCTGAAATAGTGGTTTCGCGCCGTATATGGCTGAATCGGCTATCCTTGCGCGCAAAGGATGCACAAATTTCTGAAGTGCCATCTGTCGAGCCATTGTCCGATATTATCACATTGAAATCGCGTAGATTTTGGTCCGCGATGCAAGCCAAGGAGTCTGCAATAAGGGAAGCGCCGTTGTATACTGGAAGCCCTATGTCAATCTGTGGCATATATAAGCCTCTGCGCTTCGATGAAAATTCCCGCGGCACAATATGACATGCGTCATATGCCGACGTTCCTCGCTGGATTGCCCAACACTTTACAGAAATCTTGGACGGACCTGGTCACCACCGCGCCAGCACCGATAACGCTACCTCTGCCAAGCGTGAGGCGCGGCAGTACGGTTGCTCCAGCACCCACAAAGACATCCTCCCCGGCGTTTACGCAGCCGCACAAAATCGCGCCCGGCGCGATGTGGCAACCCGCTGCCAGTGTTGTCTCGTGATCAACGATTGCGCCGTGGTTTACGATGCAGTCGTCCGAAACATGGGCAAGCGCTGCGACGACCGCCTTCGCGAGGATTTGCGTACCAGCACCAATTCGCGCTGTATCGCAGATGGATGCGCCGGGGTGAACGAGTGTCGCCATTTCGATGCCACGTATGGTAAAAAGAGCGTGGATTGCACGCCGTGCGGCGCCATTGGCACCACCGATCGCAACAAGTCCGAATAGTTTTTTACGGTCATGGCCTTTCAGGGCCCGGTCCAGCCCGTCCTCTGCAAAGAACAGTGGCACGCCCGGCAAACAGGAAACCGCCCGAGGATCATTATCGACCAGTGCCACAACACGGCCTCCCCAAAGCCTGATTGCTGCATCAAGCACCAGCGCATGGCCTTTGCTTCCCCAAAGAACAAAATCTCTTTGTTGGTGCTCACGCGGCATGCGAAATGCCCCTCAACACCCGCGCCACGCGATCCAATTCAATTTCCGTCATATCATGGAAGCTGGGCAGATTGATCGCACGACCGGCTATGGACCGGGCGTGAACGTTGTCGCGTTGCCGTGTCAGGAACGGCAGATCGGACAGCGGGTGGAAAAAGACGCGGGCGTCGATGTCACGGGCGGCAAATGCCGCCATCAGCGCATCGGTCGTGATCCCGGCCTCGGGTGCAAAGACTGCCGTCGGCATCCATGCGCCGATCTGTGTGCCGGGTAGCTCGGGGTTCAGCGCGATGGACTGCAAGCCCGCCAGACGTGCGCGGTAGCCAGCCATGATCGCGCGTTTGCGGGCGATCAGGTCGTCGACACGCTCGATCTGCGCCAAACCGATTGCGGCCTGAATGTTTGACATCTTGTATTTGAAGCCGACCATATCGGGCCAGAACTGTTTCTTCTGGCCGCGCGCGCGCCCGTGGTTCGAGAGGGTGAGCACCGTTTCGTAAAGGTATGCGTCGTTTGTGACGAACATGCCGCCTTCACCGGTGGTCAATGTCTTTGTTCCATGGAATGAGAACGCCCCGAAACGCCCGACGGACCCCGCCCGCTGCCCATGATAGACCGATCCGATGGCCTCGGCAGCATCTTCGATCAACGGAATGCCGTGTGCATCGGCAATCGCCTGCAGGCGGTCAAGGTCACACAGGTTGCCATAAAGATGCACGGCAAGGATGGCCTTTGTGCGCGGTGTGATGGCGGCCTCTACCAAATGGGGCGCAAGGCACCAGCTTTCGGGGTCGATATCGACGAATACCGGGGTTGCGCCCAGATGAACGATCGGGGCCGCGCTCGCGATCCAGTTGGTATCGGCAAGGATCACCTCATCGCCCCGACCAACGCCAAGCGCCGCCATCCCCATATGCAACGCGCCGGTGCAACTTGATGTGGCAATTGCGTAACTGACGCCCAGATGGGCCGCAAAGGCGGCTTCGAATTTACCAATGTATTCGTAGCATCGTTCGCCCCAGCCGTGGCGGGCCGCATCGGTGGCGTAATCCACTTCCCGGTCGGTGATCGACGGTTTGGTGTATGCGATCCGCGTCATATCACCCTCAATTCCGGCACAGCCGTCACGAATTGCGTTCCAAACGCTGCGAGGGGGGCCAATTGCGCGCGGACCTCGGCTGCGATGTTCCATGGCAGGATCACGATATAGTCGGGCCGGTTCTGTGTCAGCCTTTCGGGGGCATGGATCGGGATGTGGCTGCCGGGCAGGTAGCGGCCCTGCTTGGACGGCGCGGCATCGCAGACAAAGGGCAGAAGGTCCGGCTTGACCCCGGCATAGTTCAGCAACGTGTTGCCCTTTGCCGCCGCACCGTAAGCGGCCACGGTCTTTCCCTGCGCCTTTGCCTCCAGAAGAAACCGCAAAAGCCCGTCCTTCACCGCATCCGCCCGTGGCTGAAACGCGCTGTAGTAGGCCGCAGTCTCCATGCCGCGCATGCGTTCTTGCGCCAGAACAGCCGCGACAGACGGCTCGTCGGCATGACCCGCCCCATCACGGCATCCGTAAACACGCAGACTGCCGCCATGGGTTGCAAGCTCCTCCACATCAAACACACGCAGGCCCGCACGCGCAAAGATGCGCTGCACCGTCACCAGCGAAAGATACGAAAAATGCTCATGATACACCGTGTCGAACTGGCAGAATTCGACCAGCCGCATCAGATGCGGAAATTCCAGCGTGATGACCCCCTGCGGTTTCAACGCCGCCGCAAGGCCCGCCGTGAAATCGTTGATATCGGGGACATGGGCATAGACATTGTTGCCGCAAATCAGATCGCCCGCCTGTCCGCCCGCTGCCAGTCTTGCGCCCAACTGTGCCCCGAAGAATTCACGCAAGACGGGAATACCCATCGCCTCGGCCACGGCGGCGGTGCTGTCGGTGGGTTCAATCCCAAGGCAGGGAATGCCTGCGGCAACGAAGTTTTTTAAAAGGTAACCATCGTTCGATGCAACCTCGATCACATGGCTTTGCGGGCCAAGGTTCAGGCGGTCCGTGATCGCCGCCGCATAGCGTGCCGCGTGATCAAGCCAGCCCTGCGATGTTGATGAGAAATAGGCATAATCCGGCGCGAACAGCGCATCTGCGGCTGCGAAATCCTCGGTCTGTACCAGCCAGCATTGGTTGCACACGCGCAGGCGCAAGGGATATGTCACCTCGGGCGCGTTCAGTGCATCTGGGGTCAGATAGGCGTTGGACGGCGGCGCAAACCCCAGATCAAGGAAGGTCTGCGTCAGGGGTGAATTGCATGCACGGCAACGCAGCGTGGTCATGCCATCGGCTCCAACGTCGCAAGAACCGGATGGGCGGCATCACGGGGTGAAAGATCAGCAACAGGCAAGGGCCACCCTATGTTTAATGCAGGGTCATCATATCGCACCCCGCCTTCATGTGCAGGGCTATAGTCCTGTGAGTGGAAGTACAGCAACTCTGTATCCCGCACCAGCGTCTGAAAGCCATGCGCAAAGCCCGGCGGGACGTAAGCCATCCTGCGGTTGTCGGCCGACAGTTCCAGCGAAGCCCAGCAGCCGAAGGTCGGCGAATTCAGGCGCAGGTCAACAAGCACGTCGAAGATCGCCCCGCGCAGACACTTCACAAGCTTCGCCTCGGCCATTGGCGGGCGCTGAAAATGCAAACCGCGCAGCGTGCCCGCTGCGGTGCTGAACGATGTGTTGCATTGCGTCCAACGCGTGGCAAGGCCGTGGTCAGCGAATTCCCGCGTACAGAACAACCTTGCAAAGAACCCGCGGGTATCCTCGCGCAGGTCAAGGTCAATGGCAAACGCACCGTCAAGTTGCAGCGGGGTGAAGATCATACTGCGTCCTCGTAATCTGCAATCTGCTGTTCCGTCAGACTGCGCGGAAAAGCCCCTTCCGCGACAGCACGGTACCAGCCAACCGTTTCGGCAACGGCGCGATCAAAACTCCACCGCGGCGCCCAGCCCAGCAGGTTGCGCGCCTTGTCGATTGTCAGCGCCAGACGTCCCGCCTCATGCACGGCACCTGGACTGCTCGCATCGATCCAGTGCCCGGGCCAATGCCGTATCGCTTGGGTAACCAGACTGGCGACGCCGCGCTGATCTGCGGCCTCGGGGCCAAAGTTGAAGGGGCCCTGCCACACCGGATCATCCGAATTCATCAACTTTTCAGCCAGCAACATATAGCCCGACAAAGGGTCCAGAACATGTTGCCACGGCCGCACCGCAGCAGGGTTGCGCACGGCAACGGGCCGCCCTTCGGCCAAAGCGCGGACCATATCTGGCATGATGCGGTCTTCGGCCCAGTCCCCGCCACCGATCACATTCCCCGCCCTGCCAGTGGCCAGCCGCACCGGACCATCTGCAAAAAATGACCGCCGGTAACTATCGACGACCAGCTCAGTCGCCGCTTTGGACGCGGAATACGGATCATGCCCGCCCAGCCGGTCAGTTTCGCGGTAGGCATGTTCCCATTCGCGATTGGCATACACCTTGTCGGTCGTCACAACGACGATGGCGCAAGGCGTCTGGGTGTGCCGGACGCTTTCCAGCACATGGACCGTGCCCATGACATTGGTGCCCCATGTTTCCACAGGGTCACGGTAGCTTCGCCTGACGATCGGCTGTGCTGCCAGATGAAAAATCACATCTGGCGCAATTGCTGCCACCCGCTGCGCGACGACATCGGCGTCACGAATATCGCCAAGGGCATGGCCCATGCGCGTCGCAAGTCCCAGCTGATCAAAAAGTGCCGGCACCGTATCCGGTACCATGGCCAGACCGTGAACCTTGGCACCGCGTGCCAAAAGCCATGTGCAAAGCCACGCCCCTTTGAACCCCGTATGCCCCGTGACGAGAACGGTTTTGTCAGCCCAGACGTTCATGTGTCAGACCCATTGCTTCCAAGGGGCGCGGCCTTCTGTCCACATCGCCTCAAGCTGCGTTTTGTCGCGCATCGTATCCATCGCGGCCCAGAACCCGCGATGACGGTACACAGAAAGCTGCCCTTCGCGCGCCAATGCTTCCAGCGGCGTCGTCTCCCATCCGGTCTGATCACCTTCGATCCGGCGCAAGACGGACGGTTCACACACGAAAAAGCCGCCGTTGATCCAGCGGCCATCGCCCTGCGGTTTCTCTTCGAACGCGGTAACCCTGTCTCCAACCAATTCCAACGCACCAAAGCGCCCCGCGGGCTGAATGGCCGTAACGGTTGCTTCGGTGCCTTGGGCTTGATGATGCGCCACAAGCGCCGAGATGTCGACGTCAGAAACCCCATCACCGTAAGTCAGGCAAAAGGTCTCATCAATGTAATCGGCCACCCGCTTCAACCGCCCGCCGGTCAACGTCGTTTCGCCAGTATCCACCAATGTCACACGCCAAGGTTCCGCGTTGCGCTGGTGCACCTCCATGCGGTTTTCACCCATATGAAATGTCACATCCGACATGTGCAGGAAATAGTTCGCAAAATACTCTTTGATGACATAGCCCTTGTAGCCGCAGCAGATCACGAAATCACTGATCCCATGCGCGCCGTACATCTTCATGATGTGCCACAGGATTGGTCGCCCGCCGATTTCGATCATCGGTTTCGGTCGCAGGTGCGACTCCTCGCTGATGCGCGTACCGAGACCCCCTGCGAGTATGACAGCTTTCATGCGCAATCCAATTCAAAGTCCGTTGGCGAGGTCGTCATGATCGTGCCGGAAACCGTAGGCGGTCTTTACGGAAAAGCCAACTCACCCCGCGCCATAGGTTATGCGTCAATTCCAAGGCGACCATCAATCGGACAAGGGTCTGACCTGCATCTTGATGATGACGAATAGCAGAAAGCTGCAAACGCAGTCATCCTGCCCCAACCTTGGACCGACAAGGTCTATGATTTTCCGGCTTCTGCTCCGGGTCGTGTGAAAATACCCGAAAGGTCAACGGGCCATCCGGTTTCGCGGCCAAGCGTCTAGGCACATTTGTCTAAATATTTGATTTTATGGTGGACCCAGAGCGATTCGAACGCCCGACCCTCAGATTCGTAGTCTGATGCTCTATCCAGCTGAGCTATGGATCCACTGCAGGGGCAATTAGTCTGCCATCGCCGCGTTTGCAAGCGCAAAACGCATCACGCCTGATCAGATGGGTTGATCTGTTTGGGCAGCCGGATCACGAATTCCGTGCCGTCGTGATCGCTGCGCGCAAGCTCCAGCGCACCACCATGCCCGCGCACCAGTTCCGCCGAAATCACAAGGCCAAGACCCGTGCCACCTTTGCGCACGCCGCCCTGAAAGGCTGTAAAAAGATGGTCGCGCGCGCGCGGCGGCAGGCCCGGCCCGGTATCACCTACCCGGATCAGCCAATCAGTTTCATCCTCGGTGGCCGACAGCTCGATCGTGCCCGGCTTTCCCGTCGCCTCGATCGCCTGGCGTGCGTTGCGCAGCAGGTTCGACAACACGCGGTACAGTTGTTCTGCATCCGCGCGCAATTGCAGCGCAGGCGGGATATCGATCAGACAGCTCACCAGACCACCCGGCGCAATCCCTTCGCCCTCGACCACGTCCTGCACCAGATGCAGCAGCGGCACCCGCGCCATCACGGGCGCGCGTTCTTCCGCCTTGCCAAACGCCAGCGTGCTTTCACACAGTGATACCGCCCGGCTGATTGACCCGATCAGTTTCGGTGCCGATTTTGCCACGGCGGGGTCTGTGCTGGTTTCGATCCGGTCCGCGAACAATTGCGCCGTCGTCAGGATGTTGCGCAGATCATGGCTGATTTTTGCCACTGCCCCCCCCAGTTGCGCGAGACGTTCCTTTTGTTTCAACGCCCCCGTCAACTGCGTCTGCAATGAATGCAGCGCGTCTTCTGCGGTGCGCAGTTCCACCACTGTCGCCGTCGGTGTAATCAGACGGCGCGCATCTTCGGGCGCTTGGGCATAGGCATCGATCTGGCGCACAACATGGCGGATCGGCAGCACCAGCAGGCGGCGCACGGCCAGAAACAACAAGAACGCCGTCACCACCGATATCAGCGCCGAAAGCAGCAGAATGCGAATGCCATAATCCAGCATGGCATCGCGCAAGCGTTTGGTATCCATCGTGATTTCGATCAACAACCCGGCTTCGCGTACCGGATTTCCAATCACCCGGATCACCCGGTTCTCCGGCGTGAACAGCATGCTGAACGCCTCGCGGATCAGGGGCCACGGCATCGTTGCGCGCAGATCAATCGTCTGGGCAATCTCATCCGGAATGGGCGATGACAGCACCAGTTGGCGCACCTCATCCCGGCGCAAAACCACGTTGAACACCTCGGCATTGGCAAGCAGTTCGCGTTCCAGTTCCGGCATGATCACGTCATTGCCCGATGCCAGTACAGACAGCGCCGCGATTTGCGCCTTTTCCAGCCGCAGTTGCAGATAATCCACCTGAAACCGCGCAATCGACGGCACAAAGATCAACACCTCGGCCAGCATGACGAACGCCACGGTCAGCAGCAAGAACCGCCCGGACAGCGTGTTCAGAAACCGCCCTGCGCCTGCCTGCACCTGTGCCTCATGTCTGCTGTTCGGCGGTATGGTGACCGACTTTGCGCGCCGGATCAAGGACGCGCCGCAAGTCCCGGCCAATCAAGCATTTGTTGGCCGATGCTTTTACAATGCCGTTGCCGCCGTGCGCCGGTTTACCTGGTATCGTGATGGGCAGGATTGCCCATCCTACGGCAACCAGCGTTGCACCAGACCCACGATGCGTTTCACGCGCGGGCTGTCAAACAGGCTTGGCGTGAAATACGCGCCCGCCGCACGTTTGCTGATTTCGCCCAAGGTCGGGTAAGGGGCGACCATCCCCGCGATCTGCCCCATCTTCAGGCGGTTTGCGATGGCCAGCGCCCACAGACCAATCAACTCGCCTGCCTGCGGGCCGACAAGTGATGCACCCACCGGGCGGCCCTTGACCACCATCACCTTCAACAGGCCGTGCGCCTCGCCCATGGTTTGCGCGCGGTCGTTGTGATGAAAATCCTGCCGGATGACCGTCAGTGCCGCCCCATATTCCTTGCGCGCCGCCTCTTCTGTCAGGCCCACCTGTGCCAGTTCCGGGTCGGTATAGGTCACCCATGGAATATGGCGCGTGGTGGCTTTGGCCCGCAGCCCGAACAACATCTGCCGGATCAAAACCCCCGCGTGATACCCCGCCACATGCGTAAACTGCAGTCCGCCCGCCACATCACCCGCCGCATAGACGCGCCGGTTCGTGGTCGACCGCAGGTCTGGCCCGACCGTCACGCCTTTGCGCGTGTACGCGACCCCCGCCGCCTCAAGGTTCAGCCCGTCAACACTGACCGCACGCCCGACCGCCATCAGGATATGGCTGCCCGTTATCACCCGCCCATCCGCCAGCGTCACTGTCACCGCCCCCGCATGGCCTGACAGTTGCGCCACAGCCACGCCTTCCAGCATCTCCACCCCTTCGGCGCGCAACCGCGCCAGCACCACTGCCGCGCAATCAGGGTCATCCTTGCCCAACGCCCGCGCGCCTTCCACTACCGTGACCCGGCACCCCAGCCGCCTGTGCGCTTGCGCCATTTCCATCCCGATCGGCCCGCCCCCGATGATGATCAGGTGATCTGGCTTTTCCCGCAGATCAAAGATGGTTTCGTTGGTGAAATACGGCGTCGCCTCTGCCCCCGGGATCGGCGGTACAAAGGGGCGTGATCCTGTCGCCACCACAAATCGCCGCGCCGTGATTTCCACATCTCCCGCCAGCAGGGTCGTGGCCGATGTAAACGCGCCCCTTGCCCGGATCACATGCACGCCCAAACCTTCAAACCGTTCCTGACTGTCAACCGGGGCGATGGTCGCGATCACGCGCGCCACATGGTCTTTCACCGCGCCGAAATCCACCTCCGGCATCACCGGCGTCACACCGAACGCCGCCCCCGTTGTCATCCCATGCGCATGCTTTGCCGCCGCAATCAGCGCCTTTGACGGCACGCAACCTGCGTTCAGGCAATCGCCCCCCATCTCGCCCGCCTCGACCAGCACGACCTTTGCGCCCATCTGCGCCGCGCCCGCCGCAACCGACAGGCCTGCCGAGCCCGCACCAATGATGCAGATATCCGTCGTGATCCGCTTCATGGTGCGCGCCTTTTGAAAAAGATCGGCAATGCCGACAGGGCCGCCAATCCAAGGATCGGCCCGATGATATGGGGCTGCCACAGGATCGACATATCCGGTGCCTCGCCGCGCGCAAACACCTCACCCAGGCCCGACCCGATCGATGTGAACACCAATCCGCCGGGGATGATGCCCAGAAACGTCGAAATCACAAAACGTGAAAGTTTGGTCCCGGTAAATGCCGGCACTAGGTTCGCCACGAAAAACGGCACGATCGGCACCAGCCGCATGATAAACAGCATCGACCATTCATTTTCGCGCAACGCCGCCTGCAACCGTGCCGCCGCCCCCCCGCTTTGCGCCATCTTGCGCGACAGGCTTTCCCCGAACCCCGACCGCGCCGCCAGAAAAATGATGCTCGCCCCGATCGTCGCCGCCACTACGTTATACAGCACCCCCGGAAACAGCCCGAACAGGAACCCCCCCGTCAACGAAATGACCGCGGCCCCCGGCAGGCTGAACGCCGTAATCGCCACATAGGCGGCAATAAACGCCACCGACGCCAGCACAAAATGCGCATCGCGGTAGGCCAGCAACGCCTCGCGGTGTTCGGCCAGCACATCAAAGGATGCGTAAGATCGCAGGGTAAAGAACCCCGCAATCGCAACGGCCAGGATAACAAGGATCGGCAGCTTGGCCACAAGGCCGGCACGGCGGGGGGGATCAGTGGTCATGGGCTTCCGGTCTGCGATGTGTTGACATGCAGAATGACCGGGCACGCCGCGTATAGATAGGCCGCTCACGAAGGCTTGAGCCGGAAATCACGCCACGCTTTCGCTTTTGCCACAATGGGTGGTCCTGTAGAAATCTGCCGGACTGCATGTTTTTCGCCCCCCGGTGAATTGACTTGCCCGCCCGGTCTGCGTTAGGGACACTTCTGGAATAGGCGCTGCTCGAATCTGTCACGGATTTGCACCGCATGACTGATGGAGAAGCCGCGATGAAGCGTACATTTCAACCCTCGAACCTCGTGCGCGCACGCCGCCACGGTTTTCGCGCCCGTATGGCCACAAAAGGCGGCCGTCTTGTACTGGCTGCTCGCCGCGCCAAGGGCCGCAAGAAACTGTCGGCTTAAGGGGTCTTTGGCCCTTATCGGCCAATAAAGGACACTTGCATGACGCCGCCGGAGGCAAAGGTGATACACGGCAATGCCGGGGACACCGTACCGCACCCGGCGGCTTTCGTTTGCGCGCTGGAAACCTTGCGCAACCGCCCTGATTTTCTGCGCGCGGCCTCTGCCAAACGCCAGAGTGCGGGCGGTTTCATGTTGCAGGCCCGTGCGCGTCATGACGACAGCACGGTCGTGCGCGTCGGCTACACCGCCTCAAAGAAGATCGGCAATGCGGTCCTGCGCAACCGCGCCAAGCGCCGCCTGCGCGAAGCCGTGCGCGCCGTGCTGCCCGCTGCGGGTCAGCCCGGATGGGATTATGTGCTGGTCGCCCGCCCCGCCATAACCGTCACGCGCGACTTTGCCCAGCTAGTTGACGATTTGCAGGGCGCATTGCTGCGCATTCACGGCCCGCGCACGTGACGCCGCTGGCCCGTGTCATCGCCCTGCCCGTGCGCGCCTACCGGCTTGTTCTGTCGCCTTGGGTTGGTCACAGCTGCCGGTTTCAGCCCACGTGTTCGGCCTACGCGCTTGAGGCGCTGGCCCTGCATGGCGGCCTGAAAGGTGGCTATCTGACAGCCCATCGGCTTTGCCGCTGTCACCCGTGGGGCGGCTCGGGTTATGACCCCGTGCCCGGTTCGCAGCCAACAGACGACTGATGCCTTCGCTTTGCCAAAATAGTCATAATCCAACCGTAACCTCAGTGCCATCACCGCCTTGAGCCTGCCTAATTGATCTTTTCGAACGAAATGCTCACATCCCCGATCGCGATCCCCGCCTTGTACATGTAGGCCCGGTTGAACGCGCGCCGATCGTCCTGCAACCAGATCCAGTCGTTGAAAGTCACCCGCGTTGTCGCCGCCGGTCCGTCCGCCGATGGCACCGGCAGATCAATCGTATAACGCCAGTTGAACCGGTCGCCCCGTTCTTCGCCCACCGCCGCGCCGATCACGCCGGGCGCCGTGCCGCGCCATGTTTCTTCCCCGGTTTTCACCAACGTCCAGACCCGTTGTTCTGTCGATCCGTCCTCATAGACGAAATCCTCGACCAGACGCAGGCGATTGCCGTCCCAATCGCCCTTGATCGTCACCCGGAACTGCCGCCGCACCGTGCCGAAAATGTCCTGAAACTGGCCGTAAGCCACCAGATTGCCATCAAAGAACTGCTCCAGCTCCAGCTCTCGTTCCGAAAGACTGGCGTCGTCAAAGGATGGCGTGCCCGTGCAGGCAGCCAGCAAGGGCAGGGCAAGAAGGGCGGCGCGCATGATCATATCCTTTGTTTGCAGGTAATACGCATGGCCACCCCTCCCGGATGACTTGGCCTTAGCCTTTCAGATAAAGCTGGCCATTTTCATGCCGCCGCGTTGGGAAAACCTGCCGGTCAATCTCGCCCTGCAGCGTCAGCAGCACGTCATCCAGAAACACAGGGTCAAAGAAATACCACCCGTGATCGGCATTCGGGATCCCGGCAAAATCCGCACGGTGGGCATCGTAATAATCGCCCACGTTCACGTTCACCGCCTTCGGTGGTGCCGACGCGGGCAGCCCGATCCGGCCCACGCGCGGCGACACACCCACCCGTTTCGCACCCGAAATCGACAAAACCGAATCGAACGGATTGGCGTAATTCGTCAACCGCACGCAGTGGCGATACAGCGATGCGCTTGTGGCATTCGCGCCCATTGATTCGGCTGACACATCACCCGCACACAACATCACCTGACTGACGGTCCAGCTTGTCGCGGCCACGGCGGGGCGGTCATCGGCGTCATCAAACGCCTCGCGCACCACAAAGGCCCCCATCGAATGCGCAAGGATATGCACCGAGATATCGCAATCTTGCTGCACATAACGCGAAAACGGCGCAATCCCGGCATCCACAAGGCGCAATGCGGTCATTTTCGCATCCGACCGGTCCTCAAGGTAATTCAGCGCGCTTGACGCCGAAGGCCAGTCAAAGCTGACCACCGCCCCCTGATACCCCAATGCCTCCAGACCCTTACGGATCGCCCGGTGGCGGTGAAGCACGGTTTGCGGACTGTTGTTATAGCCATGCACGTAAATCAACACATCGCCCACCGGCATCCCCCGCGCATTGGTACTCGTCTTGGCGGCAGCGATCACCTTGTCAAACCACGCCCGCAGACCGATCGCCTGTCCTGGTGTCGGGTCGTTCTCGTTTGCCGGAATTTCCAGATATTTGACCGGCCCTTGGCCCGTGCCAAATGCACCAGCGCGCACATTCCGTGCGGAAAAGATAAAGTCCATAATACGCCTCGTTCAAAAATGAATATTTCGATCATATCACAACCGCGCGCGCCGCCAAAGCCCGCCGTTTGCCATGCGGCACATACGGCGAAATTAGCGAAAATCCTACGCAACTTGGCGTTGCGCGTTAACCTTGCGATCAGGTTTGGTTCCCTAGCATGACGGTGTAACAGGGGGGTGGTCCCCTGTCATTGCAGGGAATTGCCACATGCTGCGCACCATTGCCCGTTCACCCATTTTGCAGGCCCTCTGGTCCCGTCGCGCCGTGCTGCGCCGACCCGAGATTATGGCATTTCTGCCTGCACTGACGCTGGCTGCATTCTGGTTTGGCGGCGAAAACATGTTGGTCTGCACGGCCTTGGGGTTGCCCTTGATGTTCACCCTTGCCGGGGCCTTCCGGGTAGAAGATGACGTGCCTGCATTCCCGCACGAACTGGGCGGGCTGTCGTCGATGCAAGTGGTCGAACGCCAGTTAGGTCATATCCTGCGAACTGCAGAAAAGACCGGCGAGACGACAGGCGTCGTCATGGTGGCGCTGGACGAACTGGATGACCTTGAAGCGCGCTTTGGCGCCGCCGCAGTGGTCGAGGTGCAAGAACGCGTGGCCGACCGGTTGGCAAGCGCGCTGCGCGGACCCGATCTGATTGCGCGCGTCAGGCCGGGGTGTTTCGTGGTGCTGCTGACGCCGATGCGCAGGCTTGACCTCGAATCGATGGTGCAGGTGGCCGCACGCCTGCAAGCGTCCGTTGCCCCGCCCATCAGTCTTGATGCCACGCGGGTCTATGTGTCGGCTTCGGCAGGGTTTTGTCTTGCCGCGCGCGCCCCCCAGCAGACCGTTGACGCGGTGATGGGCGCGGGACTGGCGGCCGTGGCCGATGCACTGCGCTGTGGGCCGGGGGCGATCCGCGCCTATTCGCCCGACATCGCCGCCCGCCAGAAACAAACCGCCGATCTGCGCGGCAGCCTTGAGGCGGCCTTTGACGAAGGCCAGATCAAGCCGTTCTTTCAACCGCAGATTTCCACCGATACCGGCATTCTGACCGGGCTTGAGGCGCTCGCCCGCTGGCATCACCCCGAACGTGGCGTCCTGCCGCCCGCCGATTTCTTGCCAGCGGTGGCCGAGGCGGGCCTGTCATCGCGGCTGTGTGATACGATGCTGGCCGGTGCAATGGCCGCGATGCGCAAGTGGGATCAGGCCGGTATCCGCATCCCCCGCGTCGCCGTAAACTTTTCCGCCGCCGAACTGCGCGATCCGCGCCTTGTCGACCGCATCAAATGGGAACTTGACCGTTTCGATCTGCGCCCTGACCGGCTGTGCGTTGAAATTCTGGAAACCGTGGTCGCGGATTCGGCAACTGACCTGATCGTGCGCAACCTGTCTGCACTGGCAAAACTCGGTTGTCCGCTCGATCTGGATGATTTCGGCACCGGGCAGGCGGCGATTGGCAGCATCCGCCGCTTTGGCGTCAGCCGCCTGAAGATCGACCGCAGCTTTATCACCCATGTCAACGATGACCGCGAACAACAGCGCACCGTGGCCGCCATTCTGTCGCTGGCCGAACAGCTTGGCCTCGATACCCTTGCCGAAGGCGTCGAAACACAGGAGGAACACGCGATGCTGGCGCAACTGGGGTGCAAGCATGTGCAAGGCTATGTCATCGCACGCCCGATGCCCTTTGATGATGTCGCTGCATGGATCGCGCATCACCGCGCGGCCTTGCGCCCCCTGCCACGGATCGGATCGCGCGCCGTGTAAATCCACCGGTGGGGGTTCACATCACCACCCGCGACACGGTTTTGCAGCAATACCGCTTGACCTTTCTGCCCCCCTATCGTTGAACCGCGATCGAGTGAACCAATAGCGGCGGCAGTCCCAGATGGACGATCAGAACAACAACAAGAACCTTGTCCTTACCATCGTGCTCAGCATGCTGGTGGTCTTTGTCTGGCTGGTGTTCTTTCCGCCGCCCGAACCTGTGGCCGACCCCAACGCGCCCGCCGTGGCTGCCCAAACCGATACCACCGCTGTCGCCGCCCCCGACACCACCACCACGACCGAGGATGCCGCCGCGAGTGCCGCCGCCCCCCGCGCAACCATTGATACCCCCGAACTAACCGGGACGATTTCGATGCTGGGCGGGCGGATTGATGACCTCAGCCTGAAAGGCTATCAGGAAACGATTGAACCGGGCTCGCCTGACGTGCGGTTGCTTGCCCCCGTGGGCGGCGACAACGCCTATTACGCCGTGTTCGACTGGCTGCCCGGTGCGGGGCTTGACCGCGCCGATGTACCCGGTGCTCGCACGATCTGGACCGCGACCGCCGATGCAAAGCTGACCCCTCAAACCCCGCTGATCCTGACGTGGGCAAACGCCAAGGGCCTGACCTTTACCCGCACCATCAGCATTGATGACAAGTTCATGTTCACCATCAGCGATGCGGTGCAAAATAGCGGCACCGCCACGGTCAAACTGGCCCAGCGCGGTGTTGTTGCGCGGCATGGGTTGCCAAAGTTGCAGAACATCTTCGTCGTCCACGAAGGCCTGATCCGCCGCACCGATGGCGAGTTCAACGAGGTTGATTACGACGAACTCGTCGATCTGCCGATCGTCACCGGCGAAGGTGCCCCATCCG
>JANNKX010000336.1:0-14588 GCA_031396505.1 Rhodobacterales bacterium | reverse complement strand
GGGCTGGGTGGACTTTGAGAACCCGCAAGATGCCGCAGTCCTTGGCCGTCTTGCCCGGCACCCCGCCTTCAAGGGCGTGCGCCCGATGATCCAGGATATTGCCGACGATGCCTGGATGCACCGGGATGATGTGCAATGGGCTTATGGCGCACTGATCGAAAATGACCTGACGTTCGATGCGCTTGGCTTTCCGCGCCATCTCGACCTATTTCTGGCGCTGCTGAAACGCTATCCTGCGATGCGCGTTGTCGTGGACCATTGCATGAAACCGCAGATCCGCACGCATGGGCCTGCCAGTTTCAAACAGTGGGCCGACGGCATGGCCCGGATCGCGGATCAGACGGGCGCCTTCTGCAAATTCTCGGGCTGCATCACCGAGGCGCATGCCGATTGGACCGTCGCGGATCTTGCCCCCTACGTCGCCCATATCCTTGCCGTCTTCGGGCCAGCGCGTGTCATGTGGGGATCAGACTGGCCGGTCTGCCGGTTGCGCGGCGAATACGCCGATTGGCGCATGGCCGCACTGGAACTGACGGCGGGGCTGTCCAATGCCGACCGCGCCATGGTCTTTGGCGGCACCGCCTGCGCCTTTTACCGCCTGTAGCAGATTGGTGCGCGCAAAAATGCGCGCAGGCCTTTTGCCTCGCCGACCGGCAAAGCCGGATCGGCTCAGGGTTGCCTGCGGCGCGGATATTTGGACAGAGAGGAAGCTGTCAGAGAAACAGGCGCACGCGTGCAACCGTGATCTGCGGGCGCTGATCAACCGGGGTCGAGACATGCAGGGCCGCCGCGGACTGCGCAAAGGCAATCGCCTCTTGCAGGGTGGCGTCCTGCGCCCAGAGCGTGGCCAACGCCCCGGCAAATGCATCGCCTGCGCCATGGGTCGAAATCACCGGCACATCATGGGCGGGATGGATATCATCGGCAAAAGCGCAGCCCTGCCCGCCCAACGTGATGATCGCATGGCCCGCGATACGCTCTTCCAGCGCGCGTGCGGTTCCCATCGGGCTGAGGGTGTCCTCGTTTTGCGACGTCAGGGCGGCGGCCTCGCCGCGGTTCACGATCAGCAGATCGGTGAGGGCCAGCAGATCAGGGTCCATCGCGCGCGCAGGGGCGGCGTTCAGCACGACGCGGATGCCAGCAGATGCGGCACGGCGGGCCAGAAACAGGTTTGCCGCGCTCGGGATTTCGTTCTGCAGCATCAGGATATCGCAGCCGCGCGGGAAGGCCACCCGCGCTGGATCAAAGGCGAGGTTGGCCGCCGAGACAATCACCGCGCCATAGCCGCCACCGGGTTCGGTGATCGCCACACTCATCCCCGAGGCCCCTTCCATACGCGCAACCTGCCCCCGGTCCACGCCTTCGCGGTCCAGCGTGGACAGGATGGTCGATGCGAAATCATCGCTGCCCACCGCCCCCGCCATATGCGCCCGCGCCCCCATGCGCGCGCAGGCCACCGCCTGATTGCCACCCTTGCCGCCAAAGGCATAACTGACGCCAAGACCCGTGACCGTCTCGTCCATGCGCGGCAAATGCGGGGCAGCCACCAGCACATCCAGATGCAACGAGCCTGCCACCAGGATCACCGGTTCAGCCATACAAGGCATCCGTCACGATACGCGTCACGGTCGCTGCGTCCTGGCGCGTTCTGGCTTCAGCCAGAGCGCCATCTTCGGCCAGACGCGCGGCCACGGCGCGCAGACGTTCCGTCAGGTGGATATTGGCGCGCGCCTCCATCACCGGGTCCATGCCGCCATGATCGGGGAAGGTGTCGAAATAGATCACCCCCATATAGCCGACGCGTGCCAGTTCCACGAACAACTCCACCGTCTGCACCGGATGCACCGCCCCCGCGATCAGTCCGTCATCGCGCTTGCCGTAGCCATCGTTCAGATGCACGCCCAGAATGCGGCTGTACCGTGCCGCCAGTTGCGCCGCCTGTGCGGGCATTTCGCCTGCAAACAGCACATGGCAGAAATCCAGCGTCACGCCCGTATTGGCGCGGCCCACCTCGTGCAAAGCCAGCAAGGTTGTGCCCATATCCGGCATCAGCGCAAAGGCGCGCGGCTCATTCGGTTTATATTCCAGCGCGATATCAATGCGGGTGTTGTGATCGGCCACTTCGGCCACCGCCGCCAGCGTATCGTCCCACATCCGCGCGTAATCCGCCTGAAAGCTGTAATCGAACCCATCCTGCCCCATCCACAGCGTCATCACTGATCCACCCATCGCCGCACAGGCATCAATCCCGCGCTTTGTCAGATCAATCGCTGCGCGCCGCATGCCTGCATCCGGATGCGTGAATGCCCCCAGCCGGAACCCCGGATCGGTGTAATACCGCATCGCCAGCCCGTTCAGCACCATGCCCTGATCGCCCAGCAGCCCTGACAATTCACCCGGCGCATGGTGCTCAAAATGATCCGGGTAATTCAGGTCCGCCGCCGTCAGCCCCCCCACCTGCCCCGCCCGCGCCAGCATATCGGCAACCGTGCCGCGCCCCTGTTTGAACGCGTTCAGGCGGGCCGCATAGCGGGGGGCATTGGGGATCATGGGGCCTCAGATCAAGAAGAAAACAGATCGGGACGCTCGCGTTCCAGCGGCTCCAGATAGGTCACAAGCTGACGTAAATGCGCCCGCACCGCAAGCCGCGCCGCATCCGGGTCGCGCGCCTGCAAGGCCGCCAGAATCGCGCGGTGTTCGTTCAGTGTTGCCGCCACCCGCCCCGGCACAGGCAAGATCAACTGCCGCGCGCGGTCCACATGCAACCACGCCGTTTGCGACACATGCGCCAGTTTGCCATAGCCCGTAAATGACAACAGCATCCTGTGCATCGCCCCGTCCAGCGCGTAGAACCCGCCCGTGTCACCCGCCGCAATCGCCCCGGCCTGTGCCGTAATGTTTTCCGCCAAGGCCGCCAGTTGATCATCCGTGATCCCGCTTGCCACCTGTTCGATCGCCGCGACCTCGATCGCTTCGCGCAAAAACGCCCCCTCGCGGATTTCCATCATCGAAAACCGAGCAACGAACGTCCCCGCCTGCGGCACCACATCCACCAGACCATCCACTGCCAGCCGCGCCAGCGCCTCCGACACCGGGCTGCGCGACACGCCGAGCGCTGCACAGATCGACGGTTTGCGCAGAATTTCACCAGGCCGAAAGCCCAGCGTCAGGATCGCATGGCGCAGCGACTGATACACCCCTTGGCCCAATGTGCCCGTGAACGCCGCAAGCGGCATCAGGCGCAAAGGGTCTTGTGGCGGGGGTTCCGGTGCCTGTAACATACTAACATGTTAGGGGAAGTGGACGCGCGCGAAAAGGTCCATTTCGGGGGAATCATGGCCGAAAATTTCATCAGACTGCACGCCAATGACAGCGTCGTGATCGCCTTGGCCGATCTGCCCGCAGGCTGCGATCTGGGATTTGCCACCCTGCCCGCCGCCGTGCCGCGCGGGCACAAGATTGCCAGTGCCCCCCTGCCCATGGGCACGCCCGTACTGCGCTATGGCCAGATCATCGGGCAGGCCACCCACGACATCGCACCCGGCGCGCATGTCCACAGCCATAACCTTGGCATGGGGCCGCACAGCACCGAATATGCCATCGGTGCCGATTGCCATGCCCTGCCTGCCGTGACGCCGCGCACCTTCATGGGCTTTCACCGCGCTGACGGGCAGGTTGGCACGCGCAACTATCTGGGCATCCTGACCTCGGTGAACTGTTCCGGGTCTGTCGCCCGGTTCATTGCCGAGGCAGCGGAGCGTGACCCCGCCATCATGCGCGCGGGCATCGACGGTGTTGTGCCGATCGTCCATGCCACAGGCTGCGGCATGTCTGGCGTGAATGAGGGGTATGACACCCTGATGCGCACCCTGAAAGGCTATGCGCGCAATGCAAACTTTGCGGGCATTCTGTTGGTGGGATTGGGATGCGAGGTCATGCAGGTGCCCGATCTTGTCGGCCAAGGGCGGCTGCGCCCTGACGGCAATTTCCGCTATATGACGATCCAAGGCACGGGTGGGACGCGTGCCACAATCGAACGTGGTATCAAGGTATTGCGCGAAATGTCTGAAGTGGCGTCTGAAGTGCGCCGTGCGCCTGCGCCGGTGTCAAAGCTGATCATTGGTCTGCAATGTGGCGGCTCGGATGGCTATTCCGGCATCACCGCAAACCCGGCCCTTGGCGCGGCCAGCGATTTGCTGGTGCAGATGGGTGGCACCACCATCCTGTCCGAAACACCCGAGATTTATGGCGCAGAACACCTGCTGACCCGCCGCGCCGTCAGTGCCGAGGTCGGCGAGAAACTGCTGGACCGCATCCGCTGGTGGGAAGATTACACCGCCCGCAACGGCGGCGAGATGGACAACAATCCATCCCCCGGCAACAAAAAGGGCGGGCTGACGACGATCTTAGAGAAATCGTTGGGGGCAGTCGCCAAGGGCGGCACGGCCCCGCTGTCTGGCGTTTACAAATTCGCAGAACCCATCACCACGCCCGGTTTTGTCTATATGGACAGCCCCGGTTATGACCCCTGTTCCGTCACAGGCCAGATTGCATCGGGGGCGACGCTGATCGTGTTCACCACTGGGCGCGGGTCGGTGTCGGGGTACAAACCCAGCCCCTGCATCAAGCTGGCCACGAATGACGAAATGTATCACAAGATGGCCGAGGATATGGATATCAACTGCGGCGACATCTTGACAAAGGGAATCAGCATCGCCGCGAAAGGTTCTGAAATCCTTGATAAAATCATTGCCACTGCATCGGGTGAGCAAACCTTTTCCGAACAACTTGGTTTTGGCGGGGCCGAATTTGTGCCATGGCAGATCGGTGCCGTGATGTAGGCCCGCGTCGCACGCCCCTTTTGAGCGGATCGCTGTCGCCGGGGCACCGCGCAAGTGTTAACAAGGTCTGAAAAAGAGCCGGAAATTTGGAGGTGAACCGTTGATAACATTGAATAAAGTCAAAAATTGACAGCCGTCAATTCTCCGCGATCTTTTCTGAAATCGCCGCCACCTCCCGCGCCACCAACCCCGCATCCCCCCGGCTTTCCACATTCAGGCGCAGCAGGGCTTCGGTGTTTGATGACCGCAGGTTGAACCGCCAGTCCGGAAAATTGAACGACGCACCATCCGTTTCATCAACCACAGCCGCCGGATACGCCCCGCGCACCCGTGCGATACAGGCCGCCGCATCCGTCACGCGAAAGTTGATCTCGCCCGATGACGGATACGCCGCCCGCCGCGCCGCTATCAGTTCGGCCAGCCGCAGCCCCGTCCGCCCCATCAGTTCCGCCACCAGCAGCCATGGGATCATCCCGCTGTCGCAGGCCATAAAATCGCGGAAATAATGATGCGCCGACATCTCGCCGCCGTAAACCGCACCCGTGTCGCGCAGCGCCTGTTTCAGAAACGCATGCCCCGTGCGCGCCTGCACAGCCACACCGCCCGCGCGGGCAATCGCATCCTGCGTGCCCAACACGACCCGCGGATCATGCACGATTGTGGCCCCCGGCTCCTTGGTCAGAAATACTTCGGCCAGCAGGCCCACGACATATTCGCCGGGAACAAACGTGCCCTGATCGTCGAACAAGAAACAACGATCAAAATCACAGTCCCACGCCACCCCCATATCGGCACCCGCCGCCACCACTGCATCCGCTGTCATCGGCTGATTTTCCGGCAGCAAAGGGTTCGGAATGCCATTGGGAAAGGTGCCATCCGGCACGTGGTGCAGGCGCGAAAAGCGTACAGGGGCCCCGTGCGACGCCAATCCATCCGCAATCGCATCGAAGGTCGGCCCTGCCGTGCCGTTGCCTGCGTTGACCAGAATGTGCAACGGGCGCAGGGCTGCGATATCGACAAAAGACAACACACGCGCCACATAGGCCGCCCGGCAATCGACCGCCTGTCGCGTTCCCTGCCCCGGCGGCCCGAAATCATCCGCACTGGCCAGCCCTTGCATCGCCGACAGCCCGGTATCCCACCCCACCGGCGCAGCCCCCGCCTGCACCATCTTCATCCCGTTGTAATCCATCGGATTGTGCGAGGCTGTCACCGCAATCCCGCCATCCGCGCCCAGATGGTCGGTCGCGAGATACACCTCTTCGGTGCCACACAGGCCAAGGTCCAACACCTGCACGCCCTCGGCCATCAGCCCCGCCGCCACCGCATCCGCCAAAGCCTGCGATGACGCGCGGCAATCGCGCCCCAACACCACGCGCCGTGCCCCCAGCACATGCGCAAAGGCGCGTCCAATGCGAAAAGCGATACCTTCATCAAGGTCCACCCCAAGGCGGCCGCGAATGTCATACGCTGTAAAACAGGTCAGGGTCATGCGCGGTTGTTAGCCCGGCAAGGGGACGTGGTCAAACCTTGCACGGCCGCGCCTGCGGGCATAGGGTCGCCCCTGCAACAGCAAGAGCCGCAATGCCCACCCTGACCCCCCGGATCATTCCCATCATGCGCGGCGGCTATGGCACACGGGCCTTTCGCGCCGATGCGCTGGCGGGCCTGACTGTCGCCATTGTCGCCCTGCCCCTGTCCATGGCGATTGCGATTGCCAGTGGCGCCACCCCGGCACAGGGACTTGTCACCGCAATCATCGGTGGCTTTGTGATTTCCGCACTTGGCGGGTCGCGCTATCAGATCGGCGGGCCAGCGGGCGCGTTCATCGTGCTGGTGGGGGCCACGGTCGCCGCACATGGCATGGACGGGTTGATCCTTGCCACCGCGATGTCGGGCGTGATGCTGGCCTGCCTTGGCTGGCTGCGCCTTGGCGGGCTGATCAGGCACATCCCGCATGCCGTCACCGTCGGGTTTACCACCGGCATCGGCCTGATCATTCTGGCAAGTGAGATTGCCCCCCTGCTGGGTCTGCGCCTTGCACAGGAACCGGGGCCCATCGCCGAAAAGCTGCCCGCGCTGTGGGCCGCCATCGGCACGGTGAACATCGCCGCCGTGGCCCTGTCGGCGGGCACCATCGCGGGCATCGCTGCCCTGCGCCGCATCGCTCCACGCCTGCCCGTGCTGCTGATCGTGGTCATTGTGGGCACCGTGGCGGCGGTGCTGACCGGGGTGCAGGTTGATACCATCGGATCGCGCTTTGGCGGCATCCCGCAGGCCTTTCCGATGCCGTCACTGCCCGCGATGACGTTGGAAAAGCTCACCGCCGTCCTGCCTGCCGCCCTGTCCTTTACCCTGCTTGGCGCGATTGAATCGCTGCTGTCCGCCGTCGTCGCCGACCGCATGACAGGCGAGCGTCACGCGCCCAACGCCGAACTGGTGGCCCAAGGCGTGGCCAATGTGGCCAGCGCGCTGTTTGGCGGGTTCTGCGTAACGGGCACCATCGCGCGCACGGCCACCAACGTGCGTGCAGGCGCGCATGGCCCGGTGGCGGGCCTCCTGCATTCCGCGTTTCTGCTGGCGTTCATGCTGATCGCCGCCCCGCTTGCGTCATATGTGCCGCTTGCCGTGCTGGCGGGCGTGCTGGCTGTCGTGGCCTGGAACATGCTGGAACGGGTCGAACTGGCAGGCTTTGCCCGCAGCGACCGCGCGGCATTGGCCGTGGCCGTGGTCACCCTTGGCCTGACCGTGCTGCACGATCTGATGGTGGGGATTGCCGCAGGCGTCAGCCTTGCCCTGCTGATTGCCGCAATACGGCGCCGGGGTTCATGATGCCTGCCGGATCAAGTGCCACCTTGATCGCGCGCATCGCCGCCAGTTTTGCAGGATCGGCGTAGCGTTCCAGATCGCCCACCTTCAACCGCCCCACGCCATGTTCGGCGGCAACCGATCCACCCAGATCATGCACGATATCATGCACGACAGACTTGACCGCATCGCGCTGGTTTTCGTGGTCCGCGCGGGTGCGCCCCGGCACCGGGAACACGTTAAAATGCAGATTGCCGTCGCCCAGATGGCCAAAACAGTTGATCCGCCAGTCGCCCAACTGCGCGAGGGCCGCCGTTGCACGCGGAATGAACTCCGCAATCACCGACAGCGGCACCGAGATGTCGTGGCTGCTGACCGCCCCGATACGGCGATTGGCCAAGGGGATGCTTTCGCGCACCGCCCACAGCGCATCACGCTGCGCGCCTGATGTCGCGATCACACCGTCCGTCACGCCCCCTGCCGTGAACAGCCCCTCAAGTGCCGCTTGCGGATCCATCATCGCGGGCAGGCCAAGGTCGATCAGCACGCACCAGTCAGGGATCTGCGCAAACGGCAGGCGCACCTCTGGCATGGTTTCCGCCAGAAACCGAAGGCCCATGCCGTCAATCAATTCAAACGCCGACACCATCCCCGGCAAACGGTCGAGCGCGATGTGTAACAAACGCAGGGCCGCTGCAGGCCCGTCCACCACCAGCATCGCCGTGCCATACCCCGCAGGTACCGGCACCATCCGCAACGCCGCCGCCGTGATAATGCCCAGCGTGCCTTCCGACCCGATCAGCAGGTGGCGCAGATCATAACCTGCGTTATCCTTGCGCAGCCGTTTCAATCCGTGCAGCACCGACCCATCCGGCAACACCGCCTCGATCCCCAGCGTCAGGTCTCGCGCATTGCCATAGCGCAGCACGTTCACGCCGCCCGCATTGGCCGCAAGATTGCCCCCGATCCGCGCCGTGCCCTCGGACGCCAGCGACAGCGGAAACATCATGCCCACCCGTGCCGCCGCCGCCTGCACATCGGCAAGGATCATCCCCGCCTCGACCACCAGCACGCCCTCATCCGGATAGACCCCGCGCTGCGCGTTCATCCGTTCCAGTGACAGGATCAACGGTGCCGGTCCTTGCGGCATCAACTGCCCCCCCACAAGGCCCGTCCCCCCTCCCCATGGCACAACGCCGACACGCGCAGCCGCGCAGGCATGGATGATCATGGCCACCTCATCCACTGTACGTGGCAGAGCCACCACCCCGCCCTGCCCCGTCCAGCGGCCACGTGGTTCGTCAAGGTATCGGGCGTCTGGCTCCTGCAACGTGCCATCAGGCAACCGCGCCGACAGCGACACAACAAAATCTTGGATACAATCGTTCAACATGGACTGCACCCTATCGCCCTGCCTCACTCAAGGAAAGCGGGCTGCAACACCATGATCGTGGGCCGCGATGGCAGGCTGTCACGCGACAGCACAATATCCGGCTGTTCCAGCCGCACCACATCAAACTCCGCCGCCATATCCGCCAAAAACACCTCCAGCGACGCGCCCGAAAACCAGTGCATCGGCAATACCACCGATGACCGCAACCGCCGTACCACCTGTGCCATATCCGTCACGTTCATCGTCATGCCACCATCCACCGGGACCATCACCACATCCAGCCGCCCGATGGAGGCATAGTCCTCATCCGTCGGGATGATGTGCAGATGGCCCAAATGCCCGATGCACAGGCCCGCCACCTCGAAGATGAAGATCGAATTCGCCTCTTCCCCGTCCGCCTCGCCAAGACGCGGGCGCCGGTCGGTGGTGACATTGCGCACCAGCATTTCACCAAGGTCAAGGCGGTGGTCGGCAGGGCCTGCATCATCGGGCCAGCCGCGCATCACATGGGGGATCCGCGCATCCGGGTGCCCTGTCCAATGCGTGACATGCGCGTTGTTCATCGTCACCACATCCGGCACCACATCGGGCACGCCCAGATAGCCAATGTAATCCGTGGCCGCGAGCAGCCCGCCCGGCGTTTCCAGCAAATACATCGAATGATCCACATAGCGCAGCCGCACTGTATCCGCCGCCAGCGGCGTGCCGAAGGATGCGGGGATCACCTGCGCCGGGCCCTCGGCCAACGCGATGCAATGGCTGGGGATGCGTTCCTGCGCAACGACCGCGACAGGCAACAGTGCAAGGATCATGGCATGGCGAAACATCGGGCACCTCCGGTTGCACAACAACGTTAGTCCCCCTGCAATCCGGATCAAGCCGCCCGTATCACAATGCCCGTTATTTGTGCGCCCTCAGCCCACATCCGTTTTCCCGCGCCGGTCACCGCGCAGATTGGCGTAAAGTACATGGTTGCGCCAGCGCCCGTTGATCTGCAGATAGCTTTGCGCCACGCCTTCGTACTTGAACCCGCATTTCTCCAGCACACCCCGGCTGGCCACGTTCTCCGGCAGACAGGCCGCCTCCACCCGGCTCAGGTCCAGTGTCGTGAACGCATGATGCACCACCGCCTTGATCGCCTCGCGCATGAAACCCTGCCGCGCGTGCTCCGCCCCGATCCAATAGCCCAACGTGCCGGTCTGCGCAGGCCCCCGCCGGATATTGTCCAGCGTGATCGCCCCCAGCAACACCGCATCCGCCCGCCGGATCAACAGCAATGGCAGGGCCGTGCCTTGCGTTTCCGCCCGCTGCGCCCAGTAAACCCGGTTCGTGAACGCCCGCCGCGTCAGATGGTCATGCGCCCAGACCGGTTCCCATGGCGTCAGAAAGCTGGCCGATGCCGCGCGTAACGCTGACCACCCCCGCCAATCAGTATGCCCCGGCAGCCGCAGCGTCATCCGTTCCGTTTCGATTTTCGGGCGGCGGCGAACCCCCAGCATCAGGCGGCAAGCCTGGCCTTGATGGTGTCGATCCCCGGCGCGCCCTTGACCGGCCCATACAGCGCCAGCGCCGACCGCGCGCCCAGCATCGCACCCGCATACGTCCGCACCGCCTCCGTCGTCACGGCGTCGATCTTGGCCACCGCCTCATCCGCCGTCGGCACCCGCCCCCAGATTGCCAGCAGCCGCGCGTTGCGTTCGGCGCGGTTTGACGGGCTTTCCATCCCCATCAGAAGGCCCGCTTTCAGCTGCGCGCGTGCGCGCGCCACCTCGGCCTCGGACATGTCATCGGCAGACCGTTTCAATTCATCCAGTGTCAGCATGGTCAATGCGCCGATTTCCGCCTCGGAGGTGCCGGCATAAATCGTGATCTGCCCGGTATCTTCATACGCGCCCGATTGCGCGAAAATCGAATAGCACAGCCCCTTTTCTTCGCGGATCTTCTGAAACAGGCGGCTCGACATGCCCCCGCCAATCGCCGTGGCATAGACCTGTGCCGCATAGACCGCGTCATCGCGGTACCCCGGTGCCTCGAACGCCAGCGCGAAATGCGCCTGTTCCAGCTTTTTCACGCGCCGCCGTTCACCCCCGCCAAATCGGGCCGCCTGAATGACACTGCCCCCTACCGGTTTCAGATGGCCAAACAGCACCTCGGCCTGTACCACTATCGCCGCATGGTCCACCCCGCCCGACGCCGACAGGATCATCTGATCGGGCCCGTAGTGTTCGTGCACAAAGCCCGTCAGATCACCACGCTGGAACGCACCCACACGTTCTGATGGGCCAAGGATCGTGCGCCCGAACGGCTGGTCCGGATAAGACACCTCTTGCAGCCAGTCAAAGATGATATCGTCAGGCGTATCCAGCGCCTGACCGATTTCCTGCAGGATCACATGGCGTTCGATCTCGATTTCCTTGGGGTCGAACACGGGGTTCAACACGATATCGCCAATCACATCCAGCGCCAGTTCCACATCCGCCGACAGAACCCGCGCGTAATACGCCGTCATCTCGCGGCTGGTATAGGCGTTGATATAGCCGCCCACATCTTCGATCTCCTCGGCGATCTTCAGGGCCGACCGTTTCATCGTGCCCTTGAACGCCATATGTTCCAGAAAATGCGCGATGCCGTTCTGTTCGGCACGTTCATGCCGCCCGCCTGCGTTGACCCAGACGCCTGCACTGGCCGATTTCAATCCCGGCATATTTTCGGTCACGATACGAAAGCCGTTCGCAAGGGTGGTGGTACGCAAAGTCACTGGGAAATCCTCTCACGGATCAGGGTCTGGATCGCGGCCAGATCATTGGGCACACGGGTCATCCGTTCGGGACGGTCAAAAAGATTGGCCATGCGCGACGGCAGCGGCGGGCGAACGCCCATTGCCGCCTCTACCGCATCGGGAAACTTCGCCGGATGTGCCGTGGCCAGCGTGACCATCGGTGTCGCCCCCAGATAACTTTCCGCCACCTTCACCCCCACAGCCGAATGCGGGCACAAAACCTCGCCTGTCGTCGCATAAGCGCGGGTGATCGTGGTGCGCGTCTCGTCCTCGGAACAGCGGCCCGAGGCAAAGGTTTCGCGCAACATCCCCAACGCGCCTTGGCTGATGTGGAACCCGCCCGCCTTCAATTCGCCCATCAACGCCTTCACCGCCGCCCCGTCGCGCCCATAGGCGTCAAACAGCGCGCGTTCAAAGTTGGAACTGACCTGAATGTCCATCGACGGGCTGATCGACGGCTTTACCCCATCCGTTACATAATCCCCCGATGTCAGCGCCCGGTGCAGGATGTCGTTCTGGTTCGTCGCAATCACCAGCCGTTCAATCGGCAATCCCATCCGCCGCGCGATATAGCCTGCGAAAATGTCACCAAAATTGCCTGTCGGCACGGTAAAGCTGACACGGCGTCCCGGTGCGCCAAGGCTGACGGCCGCGCTGAAATAATAGACCACCTGTGCCAGCACCCGCGCCCAGTTGATGCTGTTCACCCCCGCCAGCCGCACGCCATCGCGGAAATCATGGTCGTTGAACATGTCTTTTACGCGGGCCTGGGCATCATCAAAATCGCCATCCATCGCCAAGGCATGCACATTCGCCTCAACAGGTGTTGTCATCTGCCGCCGCTGCACGTCCGACACGCGCCCGTGCGGGTACAAGATGAACAGATCGACGTTGGCCAGCCCCCGGAACGCCTCCATCGCGGCCGACCCCGTATCGCCCGACGTTGCCCCGATGATCGTCACCCGTTCGCCAGACTTTGCCAAGGCCGCCTGCATCATCTGCCCGATCAACTGCATCGCAAAATCTTTGAACGCCAGCGTCGGCCCGTGAAACAGTTCCAGCAGGAAATGGTTTGGCGCCAGTTGCACCAAGGGTGCCCGCGCCGCGTGGCCAAAACCCGCATAGGCTGCCGCAATCAACCCGCGAAATTCGTCCGCAGTGAAGGTATCGCCCAGAAACGGCCACATGACGCGAAAGGCAATATCTTCGTAGGAAAGACCCGCCATCGCGGTGATATCCGCAGGTGCCATCATCGGCACGGCGTCCGGCACATAGAGGCCACCATCACGGGCAAGGCCCGTCATCATCGCCTCACCAAAGCTCAGAACCGGGGCGGTGCCACGGGTGGAGACATAGCGCATCATGAAACCTTCACACTGACCGCTGCCTGATACGCCAGACCAACAGCCCTGTCATCCCCGCCCAGACAACAGCCAGCAAAAACCATGTGACCGCATATTGCAGATGGTCATTCGGGATACCTGCGGTATCCACCGGCAGCGGTTCAACCCCACCGCCCGTGTCGCTGCGCGCGATGACCAAGATCGGGTCTGTGTTCAACGCCTTTGCCATTTCCGGCACGTCGCGCGCAAACCACAACCCCGCCGCCGCATCAGGTTCCGGGGTATAGCTGTCAATCTCTTCCGGCCAGTGCAGATTGCCCGTCACTTCGAACGCCGTCGCCGGATGATCCGCGTCGCGTGCGGCCTCGGCCACGAAACCCCGGTCCACCATGATACGGCGTCCCGTATCCGTGACAAAGGGTGCAATCAGACGCACGCCCGGACCAATCTGTTTGCGGCTGACAAGCACCGACAGCGCATCACCCGAAAACTGCCCCGTCACGATCACCGGCAAAAACCTGTCACGCAGCGGGTCCGGGCTTGCGGGCAAGGCAACCGGGGCCGCCACGATGCGCGCGCCAAGATCGGCAAGATAGGCTTCTTTCTTGTCCAGCCGTGCCAGTTGCCAGAAGGCAAGGCCCAGAAGAATGCCAACCCCAATCGCCCCAAAAGCCAGCGGTATGAAATAGCGGCGGATCATCATGCCCCCAAAAACGCGTCAGGCGCAGGGCCTGACCAGCCCCGCGCCCATCTTATCGTATCATCCGCAGCGCGCCGCAAGCGGCCCCGCGCCTCAGCGGCCCCAGACGTAGATCGCGGCAAACAAGAACAGCCAGACCACATCGACGAAATGCCAGTACCACGCCGCGGCCTCGAACCCGATATGCTTGTCGGGCGTGAAATGCCCCTTCAGGGCGCGGATCAGGCAAACCGTCAGAAAGATCGTCC
The DNA here is from genome assembly GCA_031396505.1 of Rhodobacterales bacterium. Taxonomy (GTDB): domain Bacteria; phylum Pseudomonadota; class Alphaproteobacteria; order Rhodobacterales; family Rhodobacteraceae; genus JAAFHS01. The sequence continues at coordinate 476 of JANNKX010000336.1, read as the reverse complement.
CGATCAGGACGTGAAAGCCGTGAAACCCCGTCGCCATGAAAAAGTTCGACGGATAGATGCCATCGCTGAACCCAAAGGCCGCATGGCTGTATTCATAGGCCTGAAATCCGGTGAACAGGATACCCAGCAGGATCGCCAGGATCAGGCCATTCACCAGATCCTTGCGGTTGTTCTCATGCACCAGCGCATGGTGCGCCCAGGTCGCCGCCGCCCCCGAACACAACAGGATCAGCGTGTTGATCAGCGGCAGGTGCCAGGGATCAAACGTCTCGATCCCGGCAGGCGGCCACACGCCATCAATCGCGGGGCTTAGCGGGCCCATCGGGTACATCGCATGTTTGAAAAACGACCAGAACCATGCCGAAAAGAACATCACCTCCGACATGATGAACATGATGAAACCATAGCGCAGCCCGATGCTGACAACGGGCGTGTGATCGCCCACCTGACTTTCGGTGATCATTTCCGACCACCAC
>JANNKX010000327.1:0-11299 GCA_031396505.1 Rhodobacterales bacterium | reverse complement strand
GAGATCAGCGAGGCGCAACGACACCTGAGCGCGCGACTTGGAGAGCTCCATCGACAACGGCTTCAGATCGCCCGACAGGCCTGTGATCGCCACCACCTCGTCACCCTTCAGACCCAGCGATTTGCGCGTGTCACCCCCGGTAAATTCGAACGGGATCACACCCATGCCCACAAGGTTGGACCGGTGGATCCGTTCGAACGATTCCGCGATCACCGCCTTGACGCCCAACAGGGCGGTGCCTTTGGCCGCCCAGTCGCGTGATGACCCCGCGCCATATTCGATACCGCCAAAGATCACCAAGGGCACACCCTGCGCCTGATACGCCATCGACGCGTCAAAGATGGATGTCTGCACGCCGTCCGGCCCAAGGGTATAGCCGCCTTCGACGCCGTCCAGCATTTCATTCTTGATGCGGATATTGGCAAAGGTGCCACGCATCATCACCTCATGATTGCCACGCCGCGCGCCATAGCTGTTGAATTCCGAAACCGGCACCTGATGGTCCAGCAGATACTTCCCCGCCGGCGTTTTGTCCTTGAACGATCCTGCAGGGCTGATGTGATCGGTTGTGATCATATCGCCCAACAGCGCCAGAACGCGCGCGCCGGTGATATCGGCAATCACCCCCGGATTGCGCGCCATCCCTTTGAAATAAGGCGGATTCTGGATATAGGTCGATGACGCGGGCCAGTCATACGTCTCGCGTTCCGTCACCTTGACCGCCTGCCACTTTTCATCACCCTTGAACACATCGGCATAGCGTTTCTGGAACGCCGCGCGCGTCACTGTCGCATGCACAAGATCGGCGATCTCGATGTTTGTTGGCCAGACATCCTTCAGGTAGACAGGCCCATGCGTGCCCATGCCCAAGGGTTCTGTCGTCAGATCGATGTTCATGTCACCAGCCAGCGCATAGGCCACCACCAAGGGCGGTGACGCCAGATAGTTGGCGCGCACATCCGGCGAAATGCGCCCTTCAAAGTTGCGGTTGCCAGACAGCACCGCCGCTGCCACCAGATCACCCGCCGCAATCGCCGCACTGATTTCCGGCTGCAACGGGCCCGAATTGCCGATGCAGGTTGTGCAGCCATAACCCACAAGGTTGAACCCGATGGCATCCAGATCGTCCTGCAAACCCGCCGCCTCAAGGTATTCCGACACCACCTGTGATCCGGGGGCCAGCGAGGTCTTGACCCAGGGCTTGCGTGTCAGGCCAAGGGCGCGCGCCTTGCGGGCCACAAGCCCGGCCCCGATCATCACGTATGGGTTTGATGTGTTGGTGCAGGACGTAATCGACGCAATCACCACCTTGCCCGATGACATCGTGTAATCGGTCCCTGCGACGGGCACCTCCACCCCCATCGGGCGCGCAAACCCACCCGCCATTTCACGCGCAAACGATGCCTTGGCCTCGGTCAGCGGCAGGAAATCCTGTGGCCGCTTTGGCCCCGAAATCGCGGGCACAATCGTGCCCATGTCCAGATGCAGGGTCGATGTGTAGATCGGCGCGTAATCCGCCCCGCGCCACATGCCATTGGCCTTGGCGTATGCCTCGACCAGCGCGATGCGCGCCTCATCCCGGCCGGTCATGTGCAGATAGCGCAGGGTTTCGGCGTCAATCGGGAAAAAGCCACAGGTGGCCCCATATTCGGGGGCCATGTTCGCAATCGTGGCCCGATCTGCCAGTGGCAGATGATCCAAGCCCGCGCCGTAGAATTCGACGAACTTGTTCACCACGCCATGCTTGCGCAGCATCTGCACCACCTTCAGCACAAGGTCGGTCGCCGTCGTGCCCTCGATCATCGCACCCGTCAATTCGAACCCCACCACTTCGGGGATCAGCATCGACACCGGCTGGCCCAGCATCGCGGCCTCGGCCTCGATTCCGCCGACGCCCCAGCCCAGAACCGCCAGACCGTTGACCATTGTCGTGTGGCTGTCGGTGCCCACCAGCGTGTCAGGATAGGCCACCTCGGCCCCGGTCTGGTCTTTGTCTGTCCAGACGGACTGCGCCAGATATTCAAGGTTTACCTGATGGCAGATGCCCGTTCCCGGCGGCACCACGCGGAAATTGTTAAACGCGTTCTGGCCCCATTTCAGAAACACATAGCGTTCCATGTTGCGTTCATATTCGCGGTCCACATTGGCCTGAAACGCGCGCGGGGTGCCGAATTCGTCAATCATCACCGAATGGTCGATCACCAGGTCAACGGGTGCCAGCGGATTGATCTGCTGTGCGTCCCCACCAAGGCCAAGGATGCCGTCGCGCATCGCAGCAAGGTCCACCACCGCCGGAACCCCGGTGAAATCCTGCATCAGAACGCGCGCCGGACGATAGGCAATCTCGCGCGGGTTCTGCCCACCCTTGGCACCCCATTCGGCAAAGGCGCGGATATCGTCCAGTGTAACTGTTTTGCCATCTTCGAACCGCAGCATGTTTTCCAGCACCACCTTCAGGCAGGCCGGCAGCCGCGCAAAGTCACCAAGCCCCGCCGCCTGTGCTGCCGGAATGGAATAGTAGTGAACGGTCTTGCCCCCCGCAGTCAGGGATGTGCGGGTTTTTGCGCTGTCGTGTCCGACGGTAACGGTCATGCTGGCCTCCAGATGGGATGGGCTTGCCTTGCTGGCAGTGGCTTGTCTGCGTCATTGTATACCACGGTATGCCGCACGGAAAGCCCCCGCGTGTAACAACCGCCTCGCTAAACCTTGATTGGCGCGCGCCATTCGTTTTGTCTACAACGTTACAACGCGGGGATAAGGATTTGATGAACATGCGACACTTCGCCATGATTGCGGCGGGCCTTTTGGTTTGTGCCAATACGCCTGCAATGGCGCAATCCGAACCCGTTGTCGTGGTGGAGCTTTACACCTCGCAAGGCTGTTCATCCTGCCCGCCAGCCGATGCTTTCATGGCCGAACTGGTGCAAAATCCGCAAGTGATCGCACTCGCGCTGCATGTGGACTATTGGGATTACATCGGCTGGAAAGACAGCTTTGCCCAAGCGGCCTTTACCGAACGGCAAAAGGCCTATGCCTCGGCCATCGGCAGCCATACGATTTACACGCCGCAGATGATCATCAACGGTGCAGAACGGATCGAAGGCAACAACCCCGCCGCCGTGACCATGGCCGTGGCCAACCATCTGGCGCAACCCGGTGACGTTTCGCTGCAACTTTTGCGCAGCGGTGATACGCTGTCGATTGATGCATCGTCGGCTTCGGCGGATGCAACGCCGATGGATGTGCACCTCGTGCGCTATACTGCGGAACAGATGGTCGAAATTACGCGCGGTGAAAATGCCGGGAAAAGTCCGACCTATCATAACATCGTCACCGATTGGCAGGTTCTGGGCCAGTGGACACCGACCGAACCCCTTGCCACCACAACCCCCGTCACAGGCGATGCCCCGATCATCGTCATCATCCAGCGTGCGGGAAACGACACCATCGTTGCCGCCGCGCGTCTGAACTAGTCGGGCAGCACGGCACCTTTCCACCGCCGGTGAATCCAGAACCACTGGTCCAGATGCCCGCGTACCAGCGTCTCGAGGCTGTCATTCAAAGCTTGCGTCATCTTTTCCGGCGTATCCACCGCAATCGGCGCCTCGACCACGATCTTGAAATTCAATCCGTCCGGCAACCGGATCGCATAGGTCGGCACCAGCAATGCGTCGTACTTCAAGGCGAGTTCCGCCGCCGAAAGTGCGGTTTGCGCGCTGATCCCGAAAAATGTCAGAGGCGCGCCGTGGTGCATGTGCTGGTCAATCACCAGCCCCAGCATCCCCCCCGATTTCAGATGCCGCACCATATCCGACAACCCCGCCCGCCCGCGCGGAAACAAGGGCGTGCCGATTTTGCTGATCGCCTGCACGTAATGCGCGTTGAAAAACCTGTTCTTCATCGGGCGGTACAACGCCCCCACGCGAAACCCCCGCGCAATCAGTGCCGCCCGGCTGGCATCGTAATTGCCAAAATGCCCCGTCACCAGAATGACCGGCCGCCCCGCGCTGTGCGCTGCATCCAGTGCGGCCAGCCCCGCGCCTGTTGGCGGGGTCGCGGCCACCCGCGCGGTAAATTCGGCCCCCGAGTAAATCTCGATGATCGTGCGGCCGACGTTGTCGGGCACCGCGCGTTCAAGCCGCGCAATTTCGGTCTTGGGCAGGCCCGGCATCACCAGCGCCAGATTATCTCGCACCCGCGCGCGGTACCCCGCCACAGGTGCGATCACCCGCGCCATCACCCACCCGCATAAGGGCACGCGCAGCGCATAAGGCAGCCGCAGCAACACCCAGATCAACGTGCGAATGGCCCGGTCCTGCAGCCAATGTTTCATCTGAATGCTGCGCGCCATCATTCCGCCCGTATCATAACAGCCGTGCCAGTACCGTTTCGCGATGCCAGACATAAAGCCCGGCCCCCACGATCACAAGCGCACCCACAAACGTCCAGACGTCCGGCAGATCGCCAAAGAACAGATAGCCCCACAGCGTCGCCAGCAGAATGCCCGCATAGGTAAACGGTGCCACCACCCCCGCCTCGGCCAGGCTGAATGACCGGATGATGCACAGTTGCGCCAGCGTGCCCAGCCCGCCAATCATCAGAATCTGTGGCACATCCGCCAACGCAATCGGCACCCAGACAAACGGCAAGGCAAAGCTCGACAGACCAGTGCAAATCAATGCCGCATAAAGCATCGCCGTCCACGCCGTTTCCCGTGGTGCAACCGCCCGCGTCAACAGCGCGTTCGCCGCATAAGTCACCGCCGCTGCAAGCGGCAACAGTGCAGCCGGGCTGAAAATGCCCATCCCCGGACGGATGATGATGATTGCGCCGATCATCGCGGCCGCGACCCCCATGATCCGCCGTGGCCCCAACCGTTCACCCAGAAAAATTGCGGCCCCCAGCGTGATCAATACCGGGCTGATATCGGCCAGCGCCTGCGCCTCGGCCAGCCCGATATAGGCCAGCGATGCGAAATACAAAGCCCCGGTTGCAAATTGCGTGACCGCGCGCGCGATGTGCAATCCAAGATAGGGCGTGCGCAGCACCGCAAGGCTTCGTCCGCGCAACAGGACGACAACAATCACCAATTGGCCCATGAACCGGACCCAGACGATCTGCGGGACCGACATGTGCCCCACCAATCCCTTGACGGCGGCGTCCATCAACGTGAACAGCACAACCGCCAGCAACATGAACAAGATGCCCTTGGCCGTGGACGAAATGGCAGAGGGCATCGGGCGGCAGTCCTTTGGTATGGGTCACCGCTGCCTATCAGGCGCATCTGACAAAGGCAAAGGTGGCGGTATGGCTGCGCGCGCGCCCGCCTCGGGCCCAAAGGCGCGCCCACCTGCCGACCTGCGACGCCGCGCCGTCAGTCTTCATCGCCCTCTTGTTTCAGGATCACTTCGCCCGCCGCCTCCAGCTGCCGCACGCCTGTGATCACTGCCGACATCGCCGTTTCGCCATCCTTGTCCTTGATCTTGCCGCGCGCCCCCATTTCTTCGCGCAGGGCTTGTCCCATGCGTTGTGACAGTGCGGCCAGCATGTATTCCACCACCTCTGCCAGATCCGGCTTTGATGCCGCATAGCTTAGCGCCGTGACCAGCACCTCGTTATCCACCACCCGCACGATTTTCGGCACGTCTTTGGCGGCAAGGCGCGCGGGAATATGAATGAATGTGAACAACGCCTTGCGCACCTGTTCGGCAAAGCCTGCATCCGCCTCGTCGAGGCCCTTCAGCACGTCTTCACGCGTCATCACCGGCGAGATGTTCAGGATCGCCCCCATCCGTTCCACCGGCCCTGCGTCAAACGCCTTGGGTGCCTGATTGTCCAGTTGCGCCGCAAGTGACAGGCCGATGCGCCGCACGGTTTCCGGATCGACATTGCCCGTCATCGAAATGGCATAGGCCACACGACGCGCCCGGTCCCCCGGCAATTTGCCCAGCAAATCCGCCGCCTTTTGCACCGGCAGCTTTGACAGCATCACGGCCGCGATTTCCACGCTTTCCTGATCAATGATCGGCAGCAAACGGTCCACCGGCAGTGTGGTCAGCCGATCCCACGGGTCCACTTTGGCCGATGCCCCCGCCAGCCTGCGCAACCTGTTGGCCGCACTTTCGCTGATATGCCCGTCCATCATCGACAAGGCACCTTCAATGCCACCCGGAAAGGACAGGCCCACCTCTTCCAGTTCGCCAAGGAATTCTTCCACGATCACGGCAAGCGTCGCCCGGTCGACCAGCCGCATCTGCCCCATCTGTTCTGTAATCGCCGCCTGCAAATGTTCAGGCAGCGTGGACAGCGGCAGGTTCGTTCCTTCGGTCAGCAACAGCCGCACGATCACCGCAGCCTTTTCGCGCGCCGACAACACGCGCGGTCCAAGCGCGGTCGTCGCCGCAACCCGCACCGGATGGATGCGCGCCAATGCGATGCTTGAATCCCGTGCCATGCCTGCCCCTTGCAATTGCTATGGGGCAGTCTGCAGGGAAAAACGTTAATACGCGGCTAAGTCTAGCTGCTGACGGGCAAACATTTTCCCGTCGCCGCGTCCAGCACCGTGCCCTGTGCGCAACTGATGGATGCGTCGCGGATTTGGTCATGCGGGCAACCCTGCGCCAGTGCAAGACTGGGCGCAATCGTCAGGGCAAGTGCGACAAGTGTCGTCTTCAACGTCATCTGTGATCCCCTTTTGATGTGTCAGTAGGTCGTCGTCGTCCCCGTCGCGATGGCATCTGCCAGCGCATAATCCGCCCATGTTCCCGCGCCGCCGCGCGCACGAATTTCGGTCAACTGCGCAGTCGCCAGCGCGGTTTCGTTCATCAGAACCAGCGCCTGCCCGTAATAGCTGCGCGCCAGCACGTTGTCGGGGTTGATCGCCAGCGCGCGGTCATAGGCGGCAAGGCTGACCTCCCAGTTACCGATCTGGCGGTTCAGGAAGCCCACATAGGTCAACACGCGGTCGGTATCGCCTTCGGTCATCGATGCCAGCACCCGCATCGCATCATCCGCGCGCCCCGCATGGGCCAATTCGCGCACCGCGTCATAGCGTTGGTCGTTGTTCAAGGTCTGCTCTTCAGGGTCAACGCAGACCTTGGTTTCTTCGTCATAAACCTGCCCGTCCGTGCAGACGGTCGTGGTTTCCGTCGGCTTTGGCGGTTCCGGGTCGTCGCTGCCGGCGGCAAAGGCCGCAAACGGGGTCAGGGCAATCAGGGCGACGGAAAGCAGGCGCATGAGATTAATCCTTTTTTGGCTCGATTTGAAAGGTAGCACGACATCGACGCTCGTCAGCGCAAAAAAATCCGCGTCGCACGGTTTGGTATGATCACGCTTTCGCGAGTACCCGTATCAGCCGAAAACGCGGGCAAAAATCGTATCGATATGCTTGGTGTGATAGCCAAGATCGAATTTCTCTGCGATCTGCGCAGGCGTCAGCGCCGCAGTCACATCCGAATCCGCCAGCAGTTCTGTCTTGAAATCAGCACCCTGTTCCCAGACCTTCATCGCATTGCGTTGCACCAGACGGTACGCATCCTCGCGGCTGACCCCCGCCTGCGTCAGTGCCAACAGCACCCGCTGGCTCATTACCAAGCCGCGGAACTTGTTCATGTTTGCCAACATGTTGTCGGGATAGATCACCAGTTTTTCCACCACACCCGCCAGACGGTGCAGCGCAAAATCCAGCGTGATCGTCGTATCCGGCCCGATCGCGCGTTCGACTGATGAGTGACTGATATCGCGTTCATGCCACAGCGCCACGTTCTCCATCGCGGGCACAACGGCCATCCGCACCAGCCGCGCCAGCCCCGTCAGGTTTTCCGTCAGCACCGGGTTGCGCTTGTGCGGCATCGCGGACGACCCCTTCTGTCCGGGCGAAAAGAACTCCTCCGCCTCCAGCACTTCGGTGCGCTGCATATGGCGGATTTCAATCGCGACATTTTCGATGCCCGACGCGATCACGCCCAATGTCGCAAAGAACATCGCGTGCCGGTCGCGCGGAATGACTTGCGTGCTGATGGTTTCGGGGATCAGCCCCAGTTTGGCACAGACATGCGCTTCCACGCGCGGATCGATATTCGCAAATGTCCCCACCGCCCCGGAAATTGCCCCCGTTGCAATTTCCGCCCGTGCCGCCATCAGCCGCGCCCGGTTGCGCGCCATTTCCGCATAAAACCGCGCAAACGTCAGGCCCATCGTCGTCGGTTCGGCATGAATGCCGTGGCTGCGTCCGATGCGGACCGTATCCTTGTGTTCAAACGCGCGGGCCTTCAGCGCGGCCAGCACCCGGTCCACCCCCGCCAGCAGCAGATCCGTCGCCCGAGCCAGTTGCACGTTCAGCGTGGTGTCCAGCACATCCGAACTGGTCATTCCCTGATGCACAAAACGCGCGGCATCCGCGCCCACGATATCCGACAGATGCGTCAGAAAGGCGATCACGTCATGCTTGGTTACCGCTTCGATCGCGTCGATCGCGGCCACGTCAAACTCCACGTCGCGCGCTTTCCAGACCGCCTCTGCATTGGCGCGCGGGATCACACCCAGATCGGCCATCGCGTCACAGGCATGTGCCTCGATCTCAAACCAGATGCGGAACTTTGTCTCTGGCGACCAGATCGCAACCATTTCGGGGCGGGAATAACGGGGGATCATCACGCGGTCTTTCATTGGAAAAGGGGACCGCATCCGCATAAACTGCACAGGTAGAAACGGCAAGGCAGGACACCCCCGATGCGCACCGCCCTGATGATCTTCCTGCTTTCCACCGCACCCGCCATGGCCGATGATTGGGCCACGCTGACGGGTGATCAGATCAGCATTGCGCTGATCGCGCGGGTGCTCGCCTATACCGGCGGCGAGACCCAGCAATTCAATGCCGACGGCACGACCTTGTATGAAAGCCCCGATATCAGCCGCGGCCAGTGGCGCGTCACAGGCGATGAATACTGCTCGCAGTGGCCGCCATCCGACCGCTGGTCCTGCTACACCGTGCAGGCCGAGGCGGCGGGTCTGGATATCCGCTTTATCGCGGGCGACGGGTCGGTCTCCACGGGCCGCTATATTGACCTGCGTTAGACACGCACCAGCCCTGCTGCATTTCGGCACAAGGGGCCGCAACAGTCACGCCATGCCCCTTTGAAAGCACCAAGCCATGGCTATCCTCAAAAGCCTTCTCACGCTGACTGCCATTGTGCTGATTCTTCTGTTGGTCCTTGGCTACGCGGGTGCCTTGCATCCGGCGGGTGACAGTTTTGCCGTGTTCCGCCCGCAAATCGCCGTCCTGACTGCCATCGCGGCCCTGATCGCCTTTGCCCTCGGCACCCGAAAAAGCGCCGCCACCGCCGCCGTGATGGCCGGTGTCGCGGGCTTGCCCATCCTGATGGCCAGCCTTGCGCAGCCATCACCGGGGCAGGGCGCGCTGCTGTATCAAAAGAACATGCTGTTCCTGAACGCGGATCTTCCGGCCCTGTCCGCCGATATCCGTGCCGCGACACCCGCAATTCTGACCCTGCAAGAGGTTTTGACCCGCAATCTGCCGTTCATGGCCGCCCTTGCCGATATCCTGCCCCACCAATTGCATTGCCCTTGGCGCGGCGTTGGCGGCCCTGCCATCGCGACCCGCCTGCCGCCCACCGATGCCGCGCCCATCTGTGAACGCGGCCTTGCCGCCATGCAGGTTACCGGCCCTGATGGCCCGTTGTGGATTGTGTCCGTTCATCTGCACTGGCCATGGCCGTTCGGCCAAGCCGATCAGGTCGATGCCCTGATCCCCGTTCTTGACCGCCTTGATGGCCCCGTCATCGTCGCCGGTGATTTCAACATGGTGCCGTGGTCCCACACCATGGGGCGTTTTATGCACGCCACCGATACGCAGATCGCCATGCCGTTGCACGGCACCTATGCAGGCTTCGCCCCCATCCTTTTGCCCATCGACCATGTCCTTGGCCCCGCAGGCACGGCTGTTACACTGCGCCCCCTTGCGGGTGCCGATCACCATGGCCTGCTGGCCGTTCTGCCCTGGACCCGTAATGGATCAGGCGGGCATCGCCTCAAACTCCTGTTCCGTCTCGATCTTGGCCCCAGCCTCCAGCGTGCGGTGCACCGGGCACTTGTCCGCAATCGCCATCAACCGCGCGCGTTGTTCGGTATCCAGCGCGCCGCGCAGCATGATCTTGCGCGAGAACCGGTCGATCCGGTCGCTGCCTGTGCAATCTGCGCAATCTTGCGCGTGAACCTTGTCATGGCGCACATCGACACTGATCCCTGTCAGCGGCCAGCCTTTGCGCCGCGCATACATCCGCACCGTCATTGACGTGCACGCCCCAAGTGACGCCGCCAGAAGTTGATACGGTGACGGTGCTGCATCCGTACCACCATAGATTTCCGGCTCGTCCGCGCGCAGCATATGCTTGCCTGTCGTGATGTGCTGCAAGAACCCTTTCGCGTCCGCCTCACTGACCCGCGTCACACCTTCGGGCACGCCCGGCGGCGGCGGCGGTGCTGCGGGCAGGTCCAGATAGCGCGCGGCCCATGTCGCAATCACCTCGGCCGCATAATCGGCATCCACCGCCTTTGAGATCAGGTGATCCGCCCCGTCCAGCGAGACAAAGCTTTTGGGGTGTTTGGCGGCCGTAAAGATCGCCGCTGCGTTTTCGATCCCCACCACTGTGTCACCCGGTGCGTGCAACACCAGCAGCGCCTTTTTCAAAAGCGGCAAGTCATGGATCAGCGTCGCCCCGTCAATATCGCGCAGGAAACGGCGTGCGATCTTGTAGGGGCGCCCCCCCAGTTGCACCTCGGCGCTGCCTTCATCCTCGATCGTGCGGACATGCGCACCAAAATGATGCGCCACATGCCCCGGATCGAACGGCGCGCCCAGCGTCACCACCGCGCGCGCCGAAGCGATGCTGCGCGCCGCCGCCAGAACCGCCGCCCCGCCCAGCGAATGCCCGATCAACAGCCCCGGTGCCATGCCCCGCGCCGCCAGCGCCGCCGCCGCCGCGCGCAGGTCTGCAACATTGCCCGAAAAGCCGGAATTGCCGAACTCACCCTCGGAATGGCCCAGCCCGGTAAAGTCGAACCGCAACACCGCAATCCCCAGGGCCGACAGGCGGCGCGCGATGCGGGTGGCCGCAAAGATGTCTTTGCCGCAGGTGAAGCAATGCGCAAACAATGCCGTTGCGCGCGTGGGCCCGTCGGGCAATTCAAGGCGGCCCACCAGTTTATGCCCGCCCTCACCAGTGAATTCGAATGTTTCGCGTGCCATCGGGGCCCCTTTCCGCAAGGCAACACCATAGCG
>JANNKX010000320.1:0-14931 GCA_031396505.1 Rhodobacterales bacterium | reverse complement strand
GTGGTGGTGCGCGTGCTGGTGGCCGGCGGCGCCGGCCGCGTCGGGCAGCGCGGAGGCCGGCCGGGTCGGGGCCAGCCCGGTCGGAGCCAGCTGAGTCAGCACTGACTGGGCGGGGGCCTGCGCTGTTGGGTCTTGGCGATGTAGGGTTGGGTGGTGCGTGGGCGGTGTTTGCGGGCGGGGCTGCGGTGATTTGTGCCGGGGCATGGGTGGCGGGGCGTCTGGTGATCACGCCGTCCCGCAAAGCAAAGGCGCGGCTTGTGCCGGGTGAATAACCAGTGCCAGCTTACCCCTTGGCACCCTGACCACGGGCATAGACATCCGCGTACCGGGTGATGTCGTCTTCGCCGAGATAGGTGCCGGTCTGCACCTCGATCAGAACCATCGGCACGCGACCGGGATTTTCAAGCCGGTGTTTGGCCCCAAGGGGAATGTAGACCGACTGGTTTTCGGTCACCAGTGTGACGCTTGCATCGACGGTCACGCGCGCGGTGCCGGACACGACGATCCAGTGTTCGGCACGGTGGACGTGGCTTTGCAAAGACAGGGCCGCGCCAGGATGCACGACGATGCGCTTGACCTGAAACCGGTCCCCCATGGCCAGCGTTTCAAACCAGCCCCAGGGGCGGTGATCACGCGGAAAGGTTTCGGCCTGCCGCGCGCCGCGGGCCTTGAGCGCGGCCACGGCCTGTTTCACCTCTTGCGCGCGGGATTTATCGGCGACCAGCACGGCATCCGGCATGGCGATGGCGATGATGTTGTCCAGCCCGATGCCAACAAGGGCCACGCCATCGGATTCAGAACGCAACAGGCTGCCGTGGCAATCAAGGCTGATCACATCGCCGTGCTGCACGTTGCCCGCCGCATCGCCAGAGGCTTCGCGCCAGACGGCATCCCAATCGCCGAGATCGGACCATCCGGCCCCAAACGGCATCGCCACAAGGTTGGGCGCATGTTCCATCACGGCATAGTCGATGGAAATATCGGGAACCTGGGCCCATGGGGCGGGATCAAGGCGCAGGAAGGCCAGATCATGCGCAGCGCCCGCGACTGCGGCCCCCACGAGCGCGATGAGGTGCGGGGCATGGGCTGTGACAGCGGCGATCAGGGTGCGCGCGGTCATCAGAAAGATGCCTGCGTTCCACAGGAAGCCGCCATCGGCCAGCATGGTGGCCGCGCCTTGCGCATCGGGCTTTTCGACAAAGCGCTGCACGGGAACGGGGCCACCGGCACTGCCTTGCACAGATGTCAGGTGCAGCCAGCCATAGCCGGTTTCGGCGCGGGTGGGGGTGATCCCGAACGTCACGATCTGCCCGGCAAGGGCTGCGGGCAGGGCGGTGCTGACGGCCGCACGAAAGGCTATGGCATCGGGGATAACATGATCAGAGGGGGCAACCAGCATCATCGCATCGGGGGTCGCCCGCGCCAGATACAGGGCAGCGGCCAGCACGGCAGGCGCGGTGTTGCGCGCGGCAGGTTCGATCAGAATGGCGGCGGGCACAGTGCCAAGGCTCGCCAGTTCATCAGCCACGATAAAGCGGAAATCGCTGTTGGTGATCACCAGCGGCGGTGTGTAGTCGGGGCCGGACAGTCGTGCGATGGCCGCCTGAAACAACGTCTGCGTGCCCATCAGCGGCACGAATTGCTTGGGATAGCTTTTGCGCGACAACGGCCAAAGCCGGGTGCCGGAGCCGCCACAAAGAAGCACGGGAGTAATCAGGGTCATCAGCGCATCCAATCGTTACCATCACAGCATCGGGTAACACAACGATAGTGGCAAGCCGGATGGCAGCATTGCGGCCAATGCCGCATCATTCGACCCAAACGCCTGATTTCGGTCATGTTTCGTTAACAACCCGCAAAGTACGACGGCGCATCCTGCCGATGGGTGTGAAGTATCGGAAGGTGGGGATGTATTCCTTTAGCGTGGCCGGGACATTTCTTGGCGCGCCGCTGCATGTCGTGTCGGGTGTCACGGATATGGAGCTGCGTCAGACAACGGGCGGTCTGACCCTGTATGCGGCAACGCGTGCGGGTGGCGGGCTGATGGCGATTGACGTGACCACGGGCATGGTGTTGCGCGACTATGTGGAATTGCCCGCTGGTGGCGTTTTGTCGGCGCCATCGCGGTTGTCGGTGCTGGATGTGGGGGGGGCACCTGCGGTTATCCTGACGGGCACGAACGGGGCGGCACTGGGCGGTTACCGGCTGGATGCGGATGGCGGGCTTGGGGCGGCGATGACAGTGTCAGGAGCACCGGGGGTCATCGTCACGGCGCAGGCCAGCATCGACATCGGCGGGACGCATTACGTCTATCTGACGCCGCAGGGCAGCAATACACTGGTGGTGGGGCGGCTGTCGGCGGCGGGGGCGGTGACCACGGTCCAGACGATTACCTTGGGTGCCGCGCAGGGTGGTTTGAACATCGCGGCGATGGAACCGGTGGCGGTGGGCGGGCAACGCTTTTTGCTGATGCTGTCGCAGGCGCGCAATGAGTTGGTCAGTTACGCTGTCGGGGCGGACGGTCAGCTGACGGCGGCATCGGTTTTCGGCGTGGACGAAGGGTTCTGGGTGGCGGGACCAACGGCGCTGAGTACGGTCGGGGTGGGGGGAACCACTTTTGTGATTGCGGCGGCGGCGGGGTCATCATCGCTGACGGTGCTGCGCATGGACGCGGCGGGTGCGTTGTCGGTGACGGATCATGTGATCGACACGCTGGACACGCGTATTGCCGCGGTCGAAGCGATCGCGACGGTGACGCTGGCCGGGCGGGTTTACGTGATTGCGGGCGGGGGCGATGATGGGGTGAACCTGTTCACGCTGCTGCCTGACGGGCGGTTGATCTTGCTGGCAATGGGATTGCAGGCACCGGGTCTGGGGATGAGCAATATAAGGGCAATCACGGCGACCACGTCGAATGGCGGGATTGATGTGTTCGTGTCGGGCGAGGGGGCGGGGATCACGCGGCTGCGGATCGACCCTGGCCCGTTGGCCACGCCGGTGACGGGCACGGCGGGGGCGGATACGCTGGTGGGATCATCGGCGGGGGATCATCTGTATGGCGGGGCGGGCAATGACAGCCTGTCGGGTGGGGCAGGGCGCGATCTGCTGGTGGACGGGGCAGGTGCGGACACACTGACAGGCGGGTCTGGGGGAGATGTGTTCGTGCTGTCTGCGGATGGGCAGACAGACCGGATCATGGACTTTGAACTGGGCGTGGACCGGATCGATCTGTCGAACTGGGGGCGGGTCTATACAATTGACGGGCTGACGTTTGGGGTTCTGGGCAACGGGGTGTCGATCAGCTTTGGGGCCGAGACGTTGATCGTGCAGACAGCGAACGGCGCGGCACTGTCGGCGGCGAATTTCACGACGGCGGATTTCTTTGGCTTGTGGCACCTTGTGCAGCCAGTGGATGTTCCACCACCACCACCACCACCACCACCACCACCACCCCCCCCGCCGCCACCGGGTGGGACGCCGGGGGATGATACGCTGGCAGGTGCCGCAGGGGCAGAGACGTTGAATGGCGGGGCCGGGTTCGATCTGGTGGATTACGCCGCTGCCACGGCGGGGCTGGTGGTGGATATGCTGGACCCGGCGGTCAGCACGGGCCTTGCGGCGGGCGATGTGTTCATCGCGATCGAGGCGATCCGGGGATCAGCTTTTGGCGACACGTTGCGCGGGTCGGCGGGGAATGACGCGTTGTCGGGCGGCAATGGCGCGGATGTGATCGACGGACGGGGCGGGGCTGATCGTCTGGAAGGCGGCGAGGGTGACGATGTGCTGCGCGGCGGGGCGGGGGCCGATACGCTGGACGGTGGCAACGGCACGGACACGGCGGACTATGCCGATGCGACGGCGGGTGTGTCGGTTGATCTGGCAAACGACACGCTGAACGCTGGTGCGGCCCTGGGTGACCGGTTTTTTGGCCTTGAAGGCGTTTCGGGAACGGTGTTTGCCGACACATTGCGCGGCGGCGTGGGCGCGGATGCGCTGGGTGGCGGGGCCGGGAACGACCTGTTGGCCGGGCGGGTTGGCGACGATATTATCGATGGTGGCGATGGCAACGACACGCTGATCGGGGGGGCTGGCGCGGATATGCTGTCGGGTGGGGCCGGGTTTGATATCGCGGATTATGGCGATGCGCTGGCCGCCGTGCGGGTTGATCTGACGGCAAATGGCAACACCCTTGGCGATGCGCAGGGCGATACGATGACCGGCATTGAAGGGGTCGCAGGGTCGGCGTTCAATGACACATTGCGCGGGTCGGTTGCGGCGGACAGCCTGTGGGGAGGAGCTGGCGCGGACAGTCTGGACGGTGCTGGTGGGGCCGACGGCCTGTTTGGCGGGGATGGGGATGGCAGCCTGACAGGCGGGGCCGGAGCGGATACGCTGAACGGTGGGGCGGGCGTTGATATCGCGGTTTATGCCAGCATTGTGGGCGGCGGCGTTGTGATTGATCTGGCAAGCGCCACGTGGAACACCGGGGATGCGGCGGGCGATGTTCTGACAGCGATCGAAGGCATCATGGCGGGCGACGGGCAGGATACACTGTCGGGCGATGCGGTGAACAATCTGTTTTTCGGGGTGGGCGGGGCCGATCTTCTGGCGGGGCGGGGCGGGAATGACACGCTGTTTGGCGGCGATGGCAATGATGTGCTGCAGGGTGGGGATGGCAATGACCGGCTGGTGGGTGGCAGCGGCGATGATACGCTGTGGGCCGATGCGGGGGCAGATATTCTGGACGGTGGCGAGGGCGTTGATACGGTTGTCTTCACGCCGACCGCGACGGGACTGGTGGTTGATCTGGCACTGCCTGCGCGCAATCGGGGCGAGGCGTCGGGCGATACGTTCATCGGGATTGAAAATCTGGTGGGGACGCTGGCTGCGGATGTGTTTTACGGCAATGGGGGTGCGAACATCTTCTCAGGTGGCAGCGGCAGCGATACGCTGTGGGGCGGTGGCGGCAACGACACGCTGTATGCAAGTGATGGCAACGACAGCCTTTCGGGTGGTGATGGCGACGACTTTCTGGTGGGGGGGCCGGGTCGTGACCGCATTTACGGCGGTGCCGGAATTGATACGCTTGCCTACAACGTGCTGAACGGTGCGGGCGTGACGATCGACCTTGCGAATGCGCGCAACAATCGGGGCGAGGCGAGCGGTGATCGCATCGAGGCGATCGAAATCATCAACGGGTCGTCGTTGGCGGATGTGATGTCGGGGAATGCGCTGGCCAATACATTCTTCGGGCGCGACGGAAATGACCGCCTGTCGGGGCAGGGCGGCAATGACACGCTGTCGGGCGGGCCGGGTGATGACACGCTTTCGGGCGATGCCGGACAGGATGTGCTGTCTGGGGCGGGCGGGGCGGATCGGTTTGTGTTCGCACGGGGCGGGGGCGTGGACCGCATTGCTGACTTTTCGGTCGCCGATGGGGATCGGCTTGCCATCAACCGCGCATTGATTGCAGCGGGTCTGGATGCACAGGGGGTCGTCAGCAGCTATGCCAGCGTTCAGGGCGGATCGGTGGTGTTCGATTTCGGCCTTGATGATCGGGTGACACTTGAGGGGATCACGACACTGAGCGGGCTATGGCAGGCGATCACCGTGCTTTAGGCGTGCCGCAGTTTCCGCCTTCGACAATCGGGGCAAACCGCGCTATCCCGTTTGCGGGGTAGTGGAGGACGGGTTGTGCGCGGCAATGTTCTGGTGACGGGTGGTGCGGGCTATATCGGCGCGCATGCGTGCAAGGTGCTGGCGCGCGAAGGGTTCACGCCCGTGACCTTTGACAACCTTGCAACGGGGTGGCAGACTGCCGTCAAATTCGGCCCCTTCGTGCAGGGCGATTTGTTGGACCGCGGTGCATTGGACGCGGCCTTTGTGCAGTACCGCCCGATTGCCGTGATGCATTTTGCCGCCCTGTCACTGGTGGGGGACTCTGTTGCCGATCCGGGCAAATACTGGCGGGTGAATGTGGGCGGTTCGCTGAACCTGATCGAGGCGGCGGTGGCGGCGGGGTGCCGGAATGTCGTGTTTTCATCGACCTGCGCCACTTACGGCGACCATGACGGCGTGATGCTGGATGAAGACACGCCGCAACACCCGATCAATGCCTATGGGGCGACAAAACGCGCCATTGAAGAGATGCTGGGGCATTTCGGGGTTAGTCACGGGTTAAGTCATGTGACCTTTCGCTATTTCAACGTGGCGGGCGCGGACCCGGAGGGTGAAGTGGGCGAATGCCATGAACCGGAAACCCATCTGATCCCTTTGATGCTGGATGCGATTGCGGGCAAGCGTGATGGGCTGACGCTGCATGGGACGGATTACGCGACACCGGACGGCACCTGTATCCGCGACTATGTGCATGTGATGGATCTGGCCGAGGCGCATGTTCTGGGCCTGCGGCATCTGCTGGAGGGCAAGGGCAGCCGGGTGTTCAATCTTGGCACCGGGCATGGGTTTTCGGTGCGACAGGTGATTGATCATGCGGCGGGTGTGACAAACCGCGAAGTGCCGGTGGCGATCGGCGCGCGGCGGGCAGGCGATGCGGCGGCACTGGTCTCGGGCAGCACGCGCGCGGCGCAGGAACTGGGCTGGGCGCCACAGCGATCCACCCTGCCGCAGATGATTGCGGATGCATGGCGTTGGGCGCAGTCGGATGGCTATGGCAAGGATTGATCCCGGTCCTTCTGCGGTTTCGCGTACAGGTAAGCTTTTGGGCGTGAGTGAAAAGACGGAGGTGACGTGATGACCCAGCATGATCCGGCATTGGAGGCGTTGCGCGCCAATGTGGCGGTGCCGTTCAACCGCGCGCATGCAATGCCAAAAGCGGTCTACACCAGTGCGACCTTTGCTGCACTGGAACAGAAACAGATTTTCGCGCGCGACTGGCTGTGCGCGGGGCGGGCGGATGCGCTGGCGCAGGTGGGCGACTATCTGACGATGACAATCGCGGGTGAGCCGATCATCGTGCTGCGCGACGCCAAGGGTGTGTTGCGCGGCATGTCGAACGTGTGCCGCCACCGGATGAGCACGCTGTTGGAAGGGCGGGGCAACACGCGCACGATTGTGTGCCCTTATCACGCATGGACCTATAACCTTGATGGCACCTTGCGCGGCGCACCTGCAATGACCTTGAACGAGACGTTTTGCAAGGATGAGGTGGCCTTGCCGCGCGTGCGCGTGGAAAACTGGCTGGGCTGGATCATGGTGACATTGAACCCCGACGCGCCTGACCCGCATGTGCAGTTGCGCGATGTGGAAAACCTTGTCGGCTATCTGGACATGGCGTCCTACACCGAGACGTTCCGTGAGGAATTTCGCTGGGCGACGAACTGGAAAGTGTTGGCGGAAAACTTCATGGAAAGCTATCACCTGCCCGTCTGCCATGCAGGCACGATTGGCGGGTCGGTGGATTTGGCAAAGATGACCTGCCCGGCAGGCACGGCGGCTTTCAACTATCACTTCATCATCAAGAATGACACGATCCCATTGTCGCTCGCGCATCCGGCGAACACCGTGCTGACCGGTGATCAGCGCCGGATCACATGGCTATTGTCAGTTTACCCGGCCTTGATGATCACGCTGACGCCCGGCTATTTCTGGTATCTTAGCCTGACGCCGGACGGGCCGGGGCATGTGAATGTCCTGTTTGGCGGCGGGATGAGCGCGGATTGGTGCGCCGATCCGGCGGCAGCCGGGCATCTGGCGGCGGTCAAGGCCCTGCTGGATGATGTGAACATCGAAGACAAGGGCTGTGTGGAGCGGGTGTATCAGGGCCTTTGCGCCGGGATGTCGGTACCAGGCCCGTTAAGCCATCTGGAGCGGCCGAATTTCGAGTTTGCGCAATACATTGCGGGGCGCATGTGAATGCCAAAGCGCGTGATTGCGTCTTGAAGCCTTGCTGTCACAGGCTAGGCTGCACGTCATGGAAAACTGTGCACTGATCGTCACACATGGACAGCCGTCAGACCCCGCGGCCGCAGAAGCGGCTCTTGGGGCGTTCGCGGCCGCGGTCGCCACGCATCTGCCGGACTGGCGCGTCGGTTCGGCAACGCTTGCCGCACCTGGCGCGCTGACGTCAGCCGTAGCAGCGCTTGGGCCGCGCGGGATCGTCTTTCCGCTGTTCATGGCGTGCGGATGGTTCACGGGGACGCATTTGCCCGGCCGTCTGGCCGATGCCGGCGGTGCGGCCTGGCGGATCGCCGTGCCGTTTGGATGCCATCCGGCGATTCAGGATCTGGCAGTGACACTGGTCCGCGAGGCCATGGTTTTACCAGCCGGGCACACCGACCTGATCCTTGCGGCACATGGGTCAGGGCGCAGCGACGCGCCTGCGGCGATCGCGACTTTTGTGGCCGGGCGCATTCAGCGCGTCCTGGGATTGCGGCGGGTGGTGAGTGCGTATATCGACCAGTCGCCCCGGATTGCCGATTTGCGCGATTTTGATGAGGGGTCAATTTGCCTGCCCTATTTCGCGGCCAGTGGTGGGCATGTGACCGATGATATCCCCGCAGCGTTGCGCGCCGCGGGCTTTGCAGGCCGGTTGCTGCCCGCACTTGGCGTGGATCGGCGGACTGCCGCCATTGTCGCGGACGCCTTGCGCAATCTGTAATGTCCCGCGGAAATTTTTTGCTACGCTTTAGGTGTGCAGTCGAACAAGATTTTTCGCGATGTAGTGGATTTCATAGCCCAAAAGGGCGCAAAGCCTGTCCTAACGGACATGTTTCCTGAACCGCTCTGACTGATATGGTTGCACAATGTTGGGCGACGGGTTGCCCGGTGGTTGATGTATGAGACCAACGCGGAGTTAACCGCGAAATAAACGATGCGCCGCACGCCAGAATGGCCGAACGGCAAATATGAACGGGACAGAAATGCGGATACTTTTGGCTGACCGTCAAGCACTGGTCCGCGAAGCCATGGCTGCGTTGTTCGAAGCAGCGGGTTTGGCAAAAATCAGTCAATGTCGATCTGTTTTCGATGTGCAGGCCGAATTGGTTGCTGCGACCTTTGATCTGGTGATCCTGGACAGCGCGGTGGCATGGATCGATGAGATGGCACAGTTGCGCGCGGCCTTTCCGGAGACACGCTTTGCCTTGCTGTTGCCACGTGTCGATCGTGAACAGATTGACATGGCGTTTCGCGCGGGCGTGATCGGTGTCTTGTCAAAGACGATGTCATCGGAAGAGACAATTGCGGCCATCCATGCGATGCTTGGCGGTGCGATGTACCGCACAGGGCCTGCGGAATTCGCCACCTTGACCAGCAGCTATGCCTTGACGCGCCGCGAACTTGATGTCCTGCGCGGCCTTTTTGCCGGCAAGTCGAACAAGGAAATCGGTCGCGATCTGGAATTGCAGGAAGTGACAGTGAAACTGCATGTCAAAACCCTGAGCCGCAAACTGGCGGCAAAGAACCGCACCCATGCCGCGATGATCGCCCGCAACGAGGGGTTGGTTTAACGCGCGTTACACCGTGTGCAGATACAGGTCATAGTCGACCTCGGACACGGTGCGCGCAACGCGGGCCATTTCGGCGGTCTTGACTGCGGTAAAGGTGCGGTGCATGTCCACGCCAAGCGCATCGCGCAGAAATGCCGATCCTTTGGCAGCCTCAATCGCGGAACGCCAATCAACGGGCATCGCGGGGCCGTCACTGGCATAGCCATTGCCCGTCGTCTCGGGACCGGGATCGATTTTGTTTGCAAGGCCGTGCCGAATGCCTGCCAGCACGGTGGCGGCAACAAGATAGGGATTTGCGTCGACGCCCGCGGGGCGATGTTCGATCCGCCGCGCCCGGATATCACCCGCCGGGATGCGCAGGGCGACCGAGCGGTTATTCACCCCCCAGGTTGGCGACACGGGTGCATAGGACTGCCCGACAAAGCGTCGCCAGCTGTTGGCATGCGGCGCAAAGACCAACATGGATTCGCCCATCGTGTCACGCAGACCGCCAAGCGCATGCAGGATGGTGGGTGACCATTGGCCCTCGACGGCCTCGACAAAGACGTTGGTTCCGGCGGCATCCAGCAGCGACACGTGAAAATGCATGCCGGACCCGGCGTAATCGGCAATTGGCTTGGCCATGAAACAGGCGGTTACGCCATGGCTGCGGGCCTGTGCGCGCACGATGCGTTTCAGGCGGATCAGGTCATCTGCGGCCTGCAGCACATCGGTGCGGTAATGCAGCGTCAGTTCATATTGGCCGGGGGCAAATTCCGATATCATGGTTTCGGCCTTGATCCCGGCCTTCGCCGCCCCGGCATAGATATCGTTGAACAAGGGCAGCATGCCATGCAGCGCATCCACCGAATAGACCTCGGTCTTGCGCGAGGCGCGGCCATCCAGCACATCCCGGGCGGGCATGATGCGGCCATCCGCGCCACGATCATTGGCCAGCAGAAAAAATTCCAACTCGAACGCACCTGCCGGATACAACCCATCGGCGGCCATTGCCTGCACCTGACGCGCAAGCGCATGGCGCGGGTCTGATGTCATGGGCGTATCATCAAGGTTATAGCACATCAGCAGCAGTTCGCCGCGCGGCGGGGTTGTGTTGTGCAGGGCCACCAGCGATTCGGGCACGGGCCAGGCGCGGCGGTCGCCGTCGCCCTGATCCCAGATCAGGCCGGTTTCATGGACGTCCTCGCCACAGATATCCAGACCAAGGATCGAAATCGGCAAATGCCGACCGTTGTTGTAAATCGACAAAAGTTCATGGCGACGGATGATCTTGCCACGGCCAATCCCGTTCGAATCGTGCAAGACAATGTCAAACGCCTCGATTTGCGGATGGGCGGCAAGAAAGGCCTCGGCCTCGGCTGTGGTGGAACCGGAAGGGGAAAGGGTCATGGGGCAAGGTCCGTCAGAATTTCGTCAAAGGCGGCGATCAGGCGGTCGACCTGCCGCTTGCGCGTGGCGGGACTGATCAGCATCATGTTGTGGAAGGGTGCGATCAGGCAGCCCCGGTTCAACAGGCCGATGTGAACCACGCTTTCCACTTGCGGCACATGCGCAAGGGCCGCCGCAGTCCCGTTGTGCAAGGGGCCGGGGGCGCAGATGAATTCAACGCGCGCACCCACACGCACCACATGCCATGGCAGGCCATGGCGGGTGACAACAGCCGCCAGACCCGCCTGCAGACGGTTGGCGAGGCGGTCCATATGCGCATAGTTTTTTGGCGTCATCACATGCAACAAGGTAGCCTTGAGGCAGGCAAACTGCATCGGGTTGGCCGACAGTGTGGTGCCCATGCCCGAATGCCCCGATGCGCGCCCGGCGTTGGCCAGATCATAGCGCACTGCAATGACCGGCCGCAGGCCCCAAACCGCTGCCGGCATCCCGCCTGCCACGCATTTGCCAACGACAAAGATATCGGGATTCAGATCGTGGACACGGGTATAGCCGCCAAATCCGGTGGAAATGGTGTGCGTCTCGTCGATGATCAAAAGCGTGCCGTGCTGATCACACAGATCACGCAGGCCCGCCAGAAAACCGGGGTCTGGCAGGACCATGCAGGAATTGGTCATCACGGGTTCGGTCAGAACCGCCGCGACGTCGCCTTTGGACAGGGCCTTTGCGACGCCTGCCAGATCGTTGAATTCGCAGCAGACGGCGGTTTTGGTCAGATCGGCCACCTGCCCCAACAGGCCGGGGCGGTTGATCGTGCGGCCCTTGGACAGGCCAACCATCGTGTCATCGACGGTGCCGTGATAGCAGCCGTTGAACACCAGCACCTTGGGTCGTCCGGTGACCGCGCGCGCCACACGCAGCGCAAAACGGTTGGCATCGGTCGCCGTGGTTGCGATTTGCCAGCGGAAGTCACCGAATGTATCCGACAACAGGCGTGCCACATCGGCGCTGTCGGTGGAGGGCAGCATGTAGGTCAGGCCGCGCCGTGCCTGTGCGACAATAGCGCGGGCCACAGGGGCGGGCGAATGGCCAAACATCGACCCGGTATCGCCAAGGCAGAAATCGTCGACTTCGAAGCCATCGATATCGGTCAGGTGTGCGCCCTTGGCATGCGCCACCACCATCGGAAAAGGCATCGGCCAGTCTTTCATCCAATGCATCGGCACGCCGTCCAGCCAATCGGTCTGGGTGGTGTTTGCCGCTTGTGACAAGGGGCGCCCTGCCGCAAAGCGGCGTGCCTCGCGCCGGCGCAGGTCCGACAGACGGGTTTCAGAAATGCCAGCGATCAGTGCCATGTGCGCCTCCGGTTGCCCGACGGCTTATGGCAAAACTTTTGATCAAATGAAAGCCCGGTCAAATGGTCTGGTCAGGCCGCATGCGCCCCTGCCGCAAGGGCCGCGACATTTGCCAGCACCTGGGCGGCGGACTTGCCGGCCCCGATGTCGCCGACGATGGCCGAACCCACAACACAGCCGTCAGCAACGGCGGCAATCGCCGTCGCCTGCGCGGGCGTGGTGATGCCGAAACCGACGATGACGGGAAGATCGGTTGAGGCTTTGATGCGTGCGACTTCGGGTGCCACATCCGTTGCAACCGCCGCTGCAGCCCCGGTGATGCCGGTGACCGACACGTAATAGACAAAGCCCGATGTGTTTTGCAGCACTTTGGGCAAACGCTTGGCGTCGGTCGTGGGCGTGGCAAGCCGGATGAAATTCAGTCCCGCCGCCTGCGCCGGGATGCACAGTTCGGCGTCCTCTTCGGGGGGCAGATCGACCACGATCAGGCCATCAATGCCCGCGTCGGTGGCCTGCCGCAAAAACAGATCGACCCCGCGCGCGTAGATGGGGTTGTAATAGCCCATCATGACGATCGGCGTCGTGGTGTCCGCAACGCGAAAGCGGCGCGCCATATCAAGCGTCTTGTCCAGCGTCATGCCACCTTCAAGCGCGCGCTGCCCGGCAAGCTGGATGGTCGGGCCGTCGGCCATCGGGTCGGTAAAGGGCATGCCCAGTTCAATAATGTCGACACCCGCACCGCGCAGCCCCTGCATCACCGCAAACGAGGTTTCAACATTGGGATCGCCCGCCATGATATAGGCGACAAACGCCTTTTTGCGGTCCGCCCGCAGCCGGGCAAAGGTATCGTCAATTCTGGTCATGCCTTGGCCCATTAAAGTCGGTTTCGGCGCAGGGGTGACGGAAAGCCGCGGGGAAATCAAGTGAGAGTGGAGCGTTGATCGCCAAATCGCAGGCGCTTGCGATGTGGCGCGTGCTTCGCTATGGCAGGGCGATCATCGCAAAAGGGGCGTGGCATGGGTTTCAAGATGGGTATCGTCGGCTTGCCGAATGTCGGGAAATCGACCCTTTTCAATGCATTAACCCGTACTGCGGCGGCGCAGGCCGCGAATTTCCCGTTTTGCACGATCGAGCCGAATGTGGGCGAGGTGGCCGTGCCGGATGCACGGCTGGACAGGCTCGCCGCGATTGCGGGCAGCAAGCAGATCATCCCGACGCGGATGACCTTTGTCGATATCGCAGGCCTTGTGCGCGGTGCGTCCAAGGGTGAGGGTTTGGGTAATCAGTTCCTGGCCAACATCCGCGAATGCGACGCCATCGCCCATGTGCTGCGCTGTTTTGAGGACGGCGATATCACGCATGTCGAGGGGCGGATCGACCCGGTGGCCGATGCCGAAACGATTGAGACAGAGATGATGCTGTCTGATCTGGAAAGCATCGAGCGCCGTCTGGCGGGGCTGGCACGCAAGATCAAGGCGGGCGACAAGGACGTGGCCGATCAGGACCGCTTGCTGCGTATGGCGTTGAAAGTCCTGGAGAGCGGCGAACCTGCGCGCAGTGTGAAGGTGGCCGAGGATGACTTGCGCCAGTGGCGTTTGCTGCAGCTTTTGACGGCGAAACCTGTGCTTTATGTCTGCAACGTCGAAGAAGCGTCGGCGGCGAGTGGGAACAGCCAATCGGCCCGCGTGGCGGCGATGGCGGCGACGCAGGGGGCCGCGTCGGTGGTGATTTCCGCCCGGATCGAGGAAGAGATTTCGCAACTGGCCGATGATGAGGCCGCGATGTTTCTGGAGGAAATGGGCCTTCATGAGGCGGGGTTGGACCGACTGATCAAGGCGGGCTATGCGCTGCTGGGGTTGCGGACCTATTTTACCGTGGGGCCAAAGGAAGCCCGCGCCTGGACGATCGAGGAAGGCTGGCTGGCCCCGCGTGCGGCAGGGGTGATCCACGGGGATTTCGAAAAGGGCTTCATCCGGTCGGAAACCATTGCCTATGACGACTATATCGCCGGAAAAGGCGAGGCGGGGGCGAAAGAGGCGGGCAAGTTCCGGGTGGAGGGCAAGACCTATGAGGTCAAGGACGGCGATGTGCTGCATTTCTTGTTCAGTGGGTAGGGCTGTCCCACGGTGGGACACTCTTTGGCCGCAATGATTTCAATGGGTTGGGTTGACGGTTTAAGGGTTTGTTCACGTTTTGGGGTGGAGAGTCGGGGTGAACCCCGACCTACGCGGTGTCAATCAGGGCCTGCAGACGGTCGCATTCGGCAAGCTGGTGGGCGTTTTCAGCGTCGGCAAAAACCACCCGCGCGGGATCCAGATGGGTTTGCGCCAAACCCGTCAGATCGGGTGCCGGATGCAGGGCGTGCCGCGCAAGGGCGAGGTCGGCAAGGTTCCATTTCGTCTTGGCCCAAGGAAAGGGCGCAACTTCGCGGCGGTGCCGGGTCAGGCAGGCCGCAAATGCCGCCTCTGCCACGTCGAACTGAGCTAGGTCTTTGGCCACCGTGCCAAGCCAGCGGTGGGCAATGCCGAGGTTGTTCTGCGTTGCGGCCCAGTCCATCGGCGCGGCCTCGGGCGTATGCACGATCAGCGCGGCGGTGTAGGCGGTGATGGCGGCCAACAGGCGGGTGCTGTCGCCCTCTCGCTGTCCCAGCGCCTGCAGGGCGTTGCCGAGGTTGTTCTGCGTTGCGGCCCAGTCCATCGGCGCGGCGTCGGGGGTGC
>JANNKX010000301.1:0-1997 GCA_031396505.1 Rhodobacterales bacterium | reverse complement strand
GTGACCCTGCAGGAAAACAACCACATCGTTGTCATCGGCGCAGATGGCACCGTCACCAATCATTTCAGTGCCGGGTCGGTCGCACTGGAAGGCATCGACACCAAACGCGATGGCGCACTCCGCTTTGATGCCAGCCGGGACGCCCTGCGCGAACCCGATGCCGTGACATGGATCGACGGCAATCACTTTGCGACGGCCAACGAGGGTGATTATAAGGGTGGTTCGCGTGGCTGGACCATCTTCAACCGTGATGGCACGGCCGTCTGGGAATCGGGTTCCACGCTGGAACGCGCCATTGCCGAAATCGGCCACTATCCCGAAAGCCGAAGTAAGACCAAAGGCAGCGAACTTGAATCGGTCATCTCAGCCACCTTTGGGACGACCCCCATGGCCTTTGTCGCGTCCGAACGCGGCTCCGTTATCGGCGTGTATGATCTGACCGATCCCACCGCCCCCGTCCTGAAGCAACTGCTGCCATCGGGCATCAGCCCCGAAGGCATGGCCGCCATCCCGTCCCGCGACCTGCTGGTCAGCGCGAATGAGGTTGACCTGCGCGAAGATGGCCTCGCCCCGGCACATGTGATGATTTACCAACGGGCTGAAGGCGCGCCCGCCTATCCGATGCTGACCTCTGCCGGGTCTGAATCTTTGATCGGCTGGGGTGCCATGTCCGGCCTTGCCGCCGATCCTGCCGCCGCCGGCACGCTTTATGCCGTATCCGACAGCGCCTATGCGATGGCCCCCACAATCTACACCATCGATACAGCACAGGCCCCCGCCCGGATAACATCGGCTCTGACCGTGACGCGCTTTGGCCAACCCGCCCAGAAGATCGACCTTGAAGGTATCGCCCCCGATGGCGATGGCGGCTTCTGGCTCGTGTCCGAAGGCCGCGCCGACCGCCTGATGTCGCATGCGATCCTGCATGTGGACGCAGAAGGCGAGATCGATCAGGAAATCGCCCTGCCCGAAGAATTGCTGGCCCACGAGGTCCGCTTTGGCTTTGAAGGCATCACCGTGCAGGGCGATACTCTGTGGGTCGCCGTGCAGCGCGAATGGAAGGATGATCCAACAGGTATGGCCAAACTGCTGGCCTATAACACTGCGGATGAATCCTGGGGTGCTGTGCATTACCCGCTGGACGCAACCACAGGCGGCGCTTGGGTCGGCCTTTCGGAAATTACGTGGGCTGGTGACTGGGTCTATTTCATCGAACGCGACAATCAGGTTGCGGGCAATGCCGCGATCAAGCACCTGACGCGGGTTCCCGTCGCAGAAATGGTGCCCGCACCTTTGGGCGGCCCGCTGCCTGTTGTGACCAAAGAACTGGTGCGTGACCTGATCCCCGATCTTGCCGCCGTGCAAGGATACACGGCTGAAAAGGTCGAAGGTTTCGCCATCGACGCCGCAGGAACAGGCTGGTTGATCACCGACAATGACGGCGTGTCCGACAATTCCGGCGAAACCCTGTTCTGGCAGATCGGCACAGTGCAATAACGTTAGCAATAACTCTGCCTGACCTCAAAAAGTCTTGTATTTGGTCTCGGTGACCCGATTGCATGCAAAACGCAGTGTTGCCCCACCGGTTTCCGGTCTTGGTTTGCGGCAAATCTGGTTCAGATAGGCCGCAAACCGCTTTCGGGGCAACGCCAGGGTTCTTTTCCGGCCCAGAAACAATCGCAGGGCTTGACGCGCCCAAGCCGAGGCGTTCTTTGTGCGGTCACAAACCCGTAGCGCGAGCGTGATCCGTGACCATCTGTTCAATTCATCGCCTGATTCCTCTTTCCGTCGTCTTGCTGCTCGCCGCTTGTGCAGGCACACCTCAGGTTGACGCGACACCTGATGTTGTCCCCGGCTATGAGGGCGTACAAGATGGTGAATTCTTCATTCAGCCTGTTGAGTCGCGCTATCTGGATGACTCATCGCGCCGCACAGAGGTGAGTTATGCGGGCACCGAAGACCCCGGAACGATCGTCGTCGATACCCATTCGCGCAAG
>JANNKX010000290.1:0-8887 GCA_031396505.1 Rhodobacterales bacterium | reverse complement strand
GCCACGTTGATCACGCTCATATCCGTCTGCAGCAGCAGGTTGCGGGCTTTTTGCAGGCGCAGTTCCATGTAGTACCGTTTGGGGCTGCGGTTGAGGTAGCGCGCGAAAAGGCGTTCCAACTGGCGCGTGCTCATCCCCACTTCTTCGGCGAGGTCTGCAGGCGACATCGGGTCTTCGATGTTGCCTTCCATCATGTGGATGACCTGTGACAGCTTCGGGTGCCGCACGCCGATGCGGGTGGGCACCGACAGGCGTTGCGTGTCCTGATCGGTGCGGATGGTGGAATAGATCATAAGGTCAGCCACGTTGTTCGCCATATCCTCGCCGTGGTCCTGCGCGATGATGCGCAGCATCAGGTCGATGGAGGAAATGCCCCCCGCCGTGGACCAGCGGTTGCCATCCATCACGAACACCGATTTCGACAGCTTCACTTCTTCGAATTCCTCGGCAAAGCCGTCGTGGTTTTCCCAATGCACGGTCGCCTTCTTGCCGTCCAAGAGCCCCGCCTTGGCCAACGCATAGGCCCCGGTACACAGACCGCCGATGGTGACCCCGCGCCGCGCCTCGCGCCGCAGCCAGCCGACGACGGCGCGTGTCGTGGTGTGCTGGATATCGATGCCGCCGCAGACGAGCACGGTATCGTCGCGGTCCACCTCATCCAACCCGAAATCAAGGCGGAAGGTGGCCCCGTTGGAACAGGTCTTTTCGACCCCGCCTTCGCCCGCCAGCGCCCATGTATACAAGGGGTGGCCCGCGACATGGTTGGCAAGGCGCAGGGGTTCGATGGCCCCGGCGAAGTTGATCATGGTGAAACGGTCCAGCAGCAAAAACACAAACCGGCGCGGGGCCTCGGTTTTGGCCACCGAGGTGGCTTTGCGCTGTGGGCTTTGCATTGTGCGACCTGTATGCGTCGTTAATGGCACATGAGAATAGCAAAAGTTGCTGCGCCGCAAGGGCGATCCTGATCGGAAAAGGCGATCTTATGAAAGAATCGCTGTGTACTTTTCCACAGCGCGCACTAGCCAAGCGGCGTCTGACGCCGTATATCCGCGCCAGAAATCTGACGGAGAAGACCCATGACCAAGGGCTGGAGCAAATCGGACTGGCGCGCGAAACCGCGGGTGCAGATGCCGGACTATCCTGATGCGGGCGCGTTGCACGCCGTTGAGGCGCAACTGGCCAAGTATCCGCCACTGGTGTTTGCGGGCGAGGCGCGCAAGTTGAAAAAACAGCTTGCATTGGCGGCGGAGGGCAAGGCGTTCCTGCTGCAGGGTGGCGATTGCGCGGAAAGTTTCGCGGAGTTCAGCGCGGACAACATCCGCGACACATTCCGCGTGATGCTGCAGATGGCGGTTGTGCTGACCTATGGGGCCAAGGTGCCGGTCATCAAGGTGGGGCGGATGGCAGGGCAGTTTGCCAAGCCGCGTTCGGCGGGCATGGAAACCATCGGCGGGGTGGAATTGCCGAGCTATCGGGGCGACATCATCAACGGGTTTGATTTTACGGCGGAATCGCGGGTGCCTGATGCGGCGCGGATGTTGCAGGCCTATACGCAGGCGGCAGCCAGCCTGAACCTGCTGCGGGCGTTTTCCACGGGCGGGTTTGCCGATATTCACAGGGTGCATAGCTGGACGCTGGGCTTTGCGGAGCATGACAAGGCGGAACGCTACCGCGAATTGAGCAACCGGATTTCAGACGCGCTGGATTTCATGAATGCGGCGGGGGTGAATGCGGAAACCAGCACGGCCCTTGCGACGGTGGATTTCTATACCAGCCACGAGGCACTGCTGTTGGAATATGAAGAGGCGCTGTGCCGGGTGGACAGCATCACGGGCGTGCCGGTGGCGGGGTCGGGGCATATGATCTGGATCGGCGACCGTACGCGGCAACCGGACGGGGCGCATGTGGAGTTTTGCCGGGGCGTGCAGAACCCGATCGGCTTGAAATGCGGGCCGACAACGACGGCGGATGACCTGAAGGTGCTGATGGCAAAACTGAACCCGGCCAATGAGGCGGGGCGGCTGACGCTGATTGCGCGGTTCGGGGCGGGCAAGGTCGGAGAAAACCTGCCGCGTCTGATCAAGGCGGTGCGCGAAGAAGGGGCGTCGGTGGTGTGGTCCTGCGATCCGATGCATGGCAACACGATCAAGGCGGCGTCTGGGTACAAGACACGGCCGTTTGAATCCGTGCTGCGCGAGGTGCGGGAATTCTTTGGGGTGCACAAGGCGGAAGGCACCATTCCGGGTGGCGTGCATTTTGAGATGACGGGGCAGGATGTGACGGAATGCACGGGCGGTTTGCGCGCGGTCAAGGATGAAGATCTGTCAGACCGGTATCACACGGCCTGCGACCCGCGGCTGAATGCGAGCCAGTCTTTGGAACTGGCGTTTCTGGTGGCGGAAGAGCTGTCGTCGTTTCGCAGCGCGGGGCAGCGGATCGCGCTGTAGTGGTCAGGTCTTGACCAGGCGCAGGTGATGGGTTGATTGCGGCATCACCCGGCGGAACGGCAGGGGCGGTTCGGCAAAGGCGGGGGCTGCAGGTGTGGCAACCCTGAGCGTCTCACGCGTGATGTGCAGGATGTTGAACCGGCGCGGGGTGCGGCCAGTTTGGCCGTGCAGGGCAAGGCAGCCGATCATCAGG
Source organism: Rhodobacterales bacterium (assembly GCA_031396505.1). GTDB lineage: Bacteria > Pseudomonadota > Alphaproteobacteria > Rhodobacterales > Rhodobacteraceae > JAAFHS01. Next base: position 6,247 of record JANNKX010000290.1, on the reverse strand, counting down.
CGCGTACTGTCGGTGGAATCGGGTTGCAGGGGTAGCAGCAAAAGCTGGGCTTGCAGCGCGGGGCGGCCAAGGCCGCGTTCGGCCTCAAGCAACAAGGTGGCGGCAGTGTGGCCGGTGAACACGTCTTGCAGCACGCGTTCAAGGGCGGGGCGGGCCATGGTATCAAACAGCGCCGACAGCGGCATGCCGCGCACATCCATGCCCATGGTATCGGCATAAAGCGTGCCTGCGGTGCGCAGGCGGGCAAGGCCGGGCGCGATTTCTTCGGCAATCATCATCTGGTGCAGGGTCGTGGCCAAACCGCGCGGGTCGATCTGCGCGCGCTGTGGCAGGGTCGTGGGGGTACGAAGCGCCTCCCAATAGGCGCGCAAGGTTGCAAGGCCCGTGGCGCCGACAATGCGTTTGCCGGGGCCTTTCCATTCGATAATCATCTGTTCGACCCTGACCCCAGACCGTTTCGCGTGATGGCTTGGCGTTGAAGCGACCCATCCCCTCTGCTAAACCCGCAAGGGGGACGGTTAATGATGCAGCAACACTCATTACCAGAACCTTAATATACCCGAGGTTGCGCGGATTTGGTGCGTAATCTTGTAAAATGGTAAACGCCGGGGTTGAGGGAACAGCATGACGATTTCGATGACGGGCTTTGCGGCGGCCACGGGGCACGGGGCGGGGGCAAGCTGGGCCTGGGATATAAGGGGGGGCAATGGCAAGGGGCTGGATCTGCGGCTGCGCGTGCCGGAATGGATTGCGGGGCTGGAGGCGCAGGTGCGGGCCGAGTTGGCACGCGCGGTATCACGCGGGAACATCAGCCTGAATCTGAAGGTCGTGCGGGACGGCGAGGGCGAGGGCGGGTTGCGGTTGAACGCGGGCGTGGTGGCATCGGTGCTGCGCGCGCTTGCAGATGTGGAACAGGCGGCGATGGCGGCGGGGCTGACGCTGGCGCAACCATCGGCGGCCGATGTGCTGGGTGTGCGGGGCGTATTGGAAAGCGGCGTGGCGGATGAGGATACGGGGCCGCTGCTGGCGGCGCTCATGGCCGAACTGCCGGGGCTGATTGCGGATTTTCAGGCGATGCGCGCGGCCGAGGGGGCGGCCCTGCAGGCGGTGGTGGCGGGGCAACTGGATCAGGTGACGGCACTGACGGTGGCGGCGGCGGATGCGGCGGTGGCGCGGCGTGACCATGTGGCGGGTGCCATGCGCGATGCGATTGGCCGGGTGATGGCAGAGGGGGTGGACGGCGCGCGGCTGGAACAGGAGCTGGCGCTGATCGCGGTCAAATCGGATGTGACCGAAGAGCTGGACAGGCTTGCCGCGCATATTGTGGCGGCGCGCGCGCTGTTGGCGGACAAGGGCCAGGTCGGGCGCAAGTTCGATTTCCTGATGCAGGAATTCATGCGCGAGGCGAACACGCTGTGTTCCAAGGCCGCCGATATCGCGCTGACGCGCATCGGGCTTGACCTGAAAACGGTCATCGATCAGATGCGAGAACAGGTGCAGAATGTGGAATAGGCTATGATGCGCAAGGGGCTTTTGCTGATCCTGTCATCGCCGTCGGGAGCGGGGAAAACGACGCTGACGCGGATGTTGATGGCTTGGGATCCGACGATGCGGTTTTCGGTATCGGCCACCACGCGCGCAGCCCGGCCGGGTGAAGTGGACGGGCGGGAGTATCACTTTGTGACCCGTGCGACGTTCAAGGGCATGGCGGCGCAGGACCAGATGCTGGAACATGCGGAAGTGTTCGGAAATTTCTACGGATCACCCCGTGCGCCGGTCGAGGTGGCGATGCGCGAAGGGCGCGACACGGTGTTTGACATCGACTGGCAGGGGGGGCAGCAAATACGGGCATCGGCGCTTGGCCGTGATGTGGTATCGGTATTTGTGCTGCCGCCGTCGATAGCGGAACTTGACCGCCGGTTGCGGACGCGCGGGCAGGATACGGATGATGTGATTGCAGGCCGGATGGCGAAGTCCGAAGACGAGATCAGCCACTGGGGCGAATATGACTATGTGCTGGTGAATGACGATCTTGAGCGTAGTTTCAATGACTTGAAGACCATTCTTCAGGCAGAACGCCTGCGCCGTGACCGCCAGCCGGGCCTGCCCGATTTCATCAGATCCCTGAATGCGGAGTTTGCAGCGCGATGATCTACGCCCTTGACGGCCAGATGCCCGATATTCACCCGGATGCATGGATCGCACCGGGCGCGCATGTGATCGGGCGCGTGCGGATCGGGGCGGGGGCGTCGGTGTGGTTTGGCGCGAGCTTACGCGGGGACAATGAATGGATCACCGTGGGGGATGAAACGAATGTGCAGGAAAACGCGGTGCTGCACACGGATATGGGTTATCCGCTGACGATTGGCGCGCGCTGCACGATCGGGCACAAGGCGATGCTGCATGGCTGCGTGATCGCGGACGGGTCCTTGATCGGGATGGCGGCGACGGTGCTGAATGGGGCGCGGATCGGGGCGGGCTGCCTGATCGGGGCGGGGACCTTGGTCACTGAAGGCAAGGTGATTGCAGACAGATCGCTGGTGATGGGCGCACCGGGCCGGGTGGTGCGCAGTCTGGATGACGCGGGCTGTGCGCGGCTTCTGGCATCGGCGGCGGGCTATGCGGCAAACGCGCGACGGTTTCGGGCGGGACTGGTCGCCGTTTAGAAAACGTGATATTGGAATTTTTGTTCCAATGTGGCGCAGCGCAGGATTGGCAAATTTGGACGTAAAGTCGCCCATGACGATTGAGGCCTTTCACGAAAGGCTGGCCCGGATCAGCGATGATCTGCCGCGCCGGATGCGGCAATGCGCGGACTACATCGCGGCACATAGCGACCGGATTGCGGTATCGACGGTGGCCGAACTGGCCGCCGGGGCCGAGGTGCCGCCATCGGCGGTGATGCGGTTTTGCCAGATCATGGGATTTACGGGCTTTTCGGACATGCAGCGCATGTTCCGCGAGGCCTATGCGCCCGGGTTTCCGGACTATGCGACGCGGCTGCGCAATCTGAAGGGCTCCGCGCATGGCAGCCCGTCGGCGATTGTGGCCGAATTTGTTGAGGCGGGGCGTTTGTCATTGGAGGCGTTGACAAAAACACTGGATGAAGGCGCGCTGCAACGGGCGGTCAATGTGCTGGCGCGGGCGGGGATGGTGCATATCGTGGGACGGCGACGGTCCTTTCCGGTGGCGGCCTATCTGGCGTATATCTTTGATAAGATGGCGGTTCCGGCGATGCTGCATGACGGGGTGGGGCAGTTGGACCATCGCCATGCGCTGCGGCCGGGGGACGCGCTGATCGCGGTGTCGTTTGCGCCCTATGCGGAAGAAACGGTGGAATTGGTGGCCGAGGCGCGCAGGCGCAGGCTGGGGATCGTGGTGATGACAGACCGGGTAACCAGCCCGCTTGCGCGCGGGGCTGATGCGGTGCTGACGGTGACGGAGGTGGATTTTGGCGCGTTCCGGGCACCCACGGCGACCATCGCGCTGTCGGTATCATTGGCCGTGGCCGTTGGGTCGGCGCGCGAATAGGGGTATCGCGCGGACGAAATATAGAATAAATATTCTATAGCTGAGTCTGTGCCGACGGGGGAACTGCATGAAGCCGCTTGATGTGATCACCATTGGCAGATCGTCGGTCGATCTTTACGGCGCGCAGGTGGGCGGGCGGCTGGAAGATATGGGGTCGTTCCAGAAATATGTGGGCGGCAGTCCGACGAACATGGCCACGGGGACGGCGCGATTGGGGTTGAAATCGGCGCTGATCAGCCGCGTGGGTGACGAACACATGGGGCGGTTCATCCGCGAGGAATTGGTGCGCGAAGGCGTGGAGGTGCGGGGCGTAGTGACGGACCCGGAACGCCTGACGGCGCTGGTTCTGCTGGGGATCCGGGATGAGACGCAGTTCCCGCTGATCTTTTACCGCGAGAACTGCGCGGACATGGCGCTGTGCGAAGATGACATTGATCCGGCATTCATTGCGCAGACGCGGTCTGTAGTGGCGACGGGCACGCATCTATCGCATCCGCGTACGGCGGCGGCGGTGCTGAAGGCGCTGCAACTGGCAAGGGAAAATGGCGCGCAGACGGCGCTGGATATCGACTACCGCCCGAACCTGTGGGGGCTGGCGGGGCATGGCGACGGGGAAAGCCGGTTCATCGAAAGTGCAGCGGTGACGGCACGGTTGCAGGCGACGTTGCATCTGTTTGATCTGATTGTGGGGACAGAGGAAGAGTTCCACATCGCGGGCGGCACGACGGATACGATGGCGGCCCTGCGCGCGGTGCGGGCGGTGTCGAAGGCCACGCTGGTGTGCAAACGCGGCCCGATGGGGGCCGCGGCGTTTGTGGGGGAAATTCCTGCGATGCTGGATGACGGGCAGACGGGGCCGGGTTTCGGGGTTGAGGTGTTCAATGTGCTGGGGGCTGGGGACGGGTTCATGTCGGGTCTGCTGAAAGGCTGGCTGGATGGCGAGACCTGGCCCGTCGCATTGACATATGCCAATGCCTGCGGGGCTTTTGCGGTATCGCGCCATGGCTGCACACCCGCTTACCCAAGCTGGGAGGAGTTGCAGTTTTTCCTTGGTCGTGGCGTGGTGACGCCCGCGCTGCGCAAGGATGCGGCACTGGAGCAGGTGCATTGGTCGACCAACCGACGCAAGCAATGGGGATCGGTGCGGGCGTTTGCGTTCGATCACCGCAGCCAGTTGGAGGATATCGCGGGTGCGACGCCTGCGCGGATCGCACGGTTCAAGGAGCTGTGTCTGGATGCCGCGCTGGCGGTTTCGCAAGGGCGGGATGGATACGGGCTGCTCTGCGACAACCGGCTGGGGCAACGGGCATTGCACCGGGCGGCAGGGCAGGGGTTGTGGATCGGGCGGCCGGTGGAATGGCCGGGATCGCGGCCTTTGAGCCTTGAGCCGGAGTTGGGGCCGGATTTCGGCGGGCTGTCAGAATGGGCGCTGGAACATGTGGTCAAGGTGTTGTGCTTTTGCCATCCGGATGACGCGCCTGACATGCAGGCCAAACAGGAAGAAACGATCACCCGGCTGTTTCATGCGTGCCGCCGTAACCGGTTGGAAATGCTGCTAGAGGTGATCCCGTCAAAGGTCGGCCCGGTGAATGATGACACGACGGCGAACCTGATCGCGCGGTTTTATGATATCGGGATTTATCCCGACTGGTGGAAGCTGGAGCCGATGCAGACGGATGCGGCGTGGGCGGCCACCTGTGCGGCGATTGAAAGCCGCGATCCGCACACCCAGGGGATTGTCGTGCTGGGTTTGGGGCAATCCGAGCCCGAACTGGCAAGCGCATTCCGGCTGGCGGCGCAATACCCGCTGGTCAAAGGTTTTGCCGTCGGGCGCACGATCCATGGCGATGTGGGGCGCGACTGGATGGCGGGGCGGATGGATGACGCGACGGCGGTGGCCACGATGGCGGCGAATTATGCACGGTTGTGCAAGATCTGGGATGACGCCCGGGGGGGGGAGACGCAATGACAACGATCCGGTTGACGGCGGCGCAAGCGATGATGCGCTATCTGACGGCGCAGATGGCGGCGGATGGAAAGCCCTTCCTTGCGGGGTGCTGGGGCATTTTCGGGCATGGCAACGTGGCGGGCTTGGGCGAGGCGCTGCACGGGGTCAAGGATCATTTCCCGACCTACCGGGGCCAGAACGAACAGACGATGGCGCATGTGGCGATTGCCTATGCCAAACAGTTGGGGCGCGCGCATGCGATGATGGTGACGTCCTCGATCGGGCCGGGCGCGTTGAACATGGTCACGGCGGCGGGGGTGGCGCATGTCAACCGGATTCCCGTGCTGTTTGTGCCGGGGGATGCCTTTGCCAACCGTGGCCCGGACCCGGTGCTGCAGCAGGTCGAGGATTTCGGCGATGGCACAACTTGCGTGAATGATGCGTTCAAACCCGTCAGCCGCTATTTCGACCGGATCATGCGGCCCGAACATCTGTTGACGGCGTTGCCGCGCGCGATGCGGGTGATGACGGACCCAGCAGAATGCGGGCCGGTGACGCTGTCCTTCTGTCAGGATGTGCAGGCGGAAGCCTATGACTGGCCGCTGTCGTTCTTTGAGCCGCGCATCTGGCATCTGCGCCGGGTGCAGCCGGACCCGGGCGAACTGGCGTGGGTGGTGGCTTTCATCAAAGGCGCAAAATATCCGGTTATCGTGGCGGGGGGGGGCGTTCACTATGCCTTTGCGAGCGGGACACTGGCCGATTTTGCGG
>JANNKX010000168.1:0-22701 GCA_031396505.1 Rhodobacterales bacterium | reverse complement strand
GCAATGTCCGCGCGCGAGCAATCGCAACGATAGAGTATATCTGCGACGGCGTTGACGCGTCGAAGCCCGTCAGCATAGGCGGCGGACCGCGCCGATTGCCGCAAAACCGGCTCTGGCCACCAAAGGCCAAGCCATTGCAGATCGTCGTAAATCTGCGCCTCCCATTCGGACCGCGACCTGCTTTGGTCAATATCCTCGATCCGCAGCAACCATTCGCCGCCCTCCCGCATTGCCATATCAAAGCCGAGGATCGCGGAATAGGCATGCCCCAGATGCAGCGGCCCGGTCGGCGATGGCGCAAAGCGGGTTACGAAAGCCATGCCGTGAAGGCCGCCTTGGCACGGTCGGTATAGGCTTTGTAGCGGTCCTTGCGGCCACGGCGGCCACCTTTGGCATCGATCGGGGGGAACAGGCCGAAGTTCACATTCATCGGTTGAAACGTCTTGGCCTCGGCCCCACCGGTGATGTGGCGGATCAGCGATCCCATCGCGGTTTCATGCGGCGGCGGGGGCAGACTGCGCCCCATGATCTCGGCCGCGGCCATGCGTCCGGCCAGCAGACCCATCGCGGCACTTTCGACATAGCCTTCGACGCCGGTGATCTGCCCGGCAAAGCGGATGTTGGGGCGTGATTTCAGGCGCATCTGATCGTCAAGCAGGGTCGGCGAGTTGATGAATGTGTTTCGATGGATGCCGCCCAGCCTCGCAAAGCTGGCATCGTGCAAACCGGGAATCATCTTCAGAACAGTGCTTTGCGCGCCATACTTCATCTTGGTCTGAAAACCCACGATGTTGAAAAGCGTCCCCAGTTTGTTATCGCGTCGCAACTGGACGACGGCATAGGGTTTTACCCGCGGATCATGTGCATTGGTCAGGCCCACGGGTTTCATCGGGCCAAAGCGCAGCGTTTCGCGCCCGCGTTCTGCCATCACCTCGATCGGCAGGCAACCGTCGAAGTAGCCCGCCGTCTCGCCTTCGTGGAACTCGGTCTTATCCGCCGCCAGCAGGGCATCGATGAACGCCTCATATTCGGCTTTGGTCATCGGGCAGTTGATGTAGGCCTGCTGTTCCTCGACCGTCTCGCCCTTGTCATAGCGCGATTGCAGCCACGCGACAGACATGTCGATCGACTCGGCATAGACAATCGGCGCGATGGCATCAAAAAACGCCAAAGCGTCCGCTCCGGTTTCCGCACGGATACTTTCCGCCAATGTACCACTGGTGAGGGGGCCAGTGGCAATGATCCAGTGGCCGCCTGAAGGAAGCATCGTAATCTCTTCATACGAAACAGAAATAAGTGGATGCGCCGTAATGCGCGCCGTAACGGCCTCGGCGAACGGATCACGGTCCACGGCCAAAGCACCCCCCGCAGGCAGGCGGTGCGCGCGGGCGGTTTCCATGATAATTCCCCCCGCAGCCCCCATTTCCCAATGCAGCAGGCCCACGGCATTCCGCTCGTCATCATCAGATCGGAAGGAATTGGAACACACCATTTCCGCCAGACTGCCCGTGCGATGCGCGAACGTGCCAACCTTGGGGCGCATTTCGTGGATGACCACGGGCACGCCCATTTCGGCCGCCTGCCAGGCCGCCTCGGCCCCTGCCATGCCGCCGCCGATGATGTGAAGAATATCTGTCATGCAGCGGTTTTAGGGCAGGTTGCGCAGGGCCGCAAGTTCGGTTGCGTGCATCGCCGCAGGGTCGCGCACATCACGCCCAAGGGCCTGCGCCTTGTCAAAAAAGCCGCGTGCGGGGATCGGGCTTGTGCGGCTGATGACGCGTGCCGCGATGAAGGGGAGGTTCAGCGCTGTGTCTTCTTCCATCGTAATTTCAAGAAGTTGGGTCAGGGTGTTCATGCGAATACCGCCCAGATCACGCATCGCTTGTGCATAAGTGACAGGGGCGGCGCAGGTTGCAAGATAGGCCCGTAACGCGGCTGCGTTCACGTCCCGCCCCGCCGTTCCAACGCTTCTGCTATCCGGGTTAGCGCAACAAGCGTCTGACGGCGCAGTTCTATGTTTTCGCGCGCAATCTGGTCGGCCTGTCGGGCGCGCCGACTGGCCAGCACATTAAAGCCGACCATCGCGATGACGATGAAAAAGAACAGATATTCAAGAAGTTCTGTCCGCATCACGCCTCGTCATCGCCTTGTTCGGCCACACGGGCCACCGACACGACGACTTCATCCCCACCCGTATTGAACACCTTCACCCCACCCGCCGACCGCGACCGGAATGAAATCTGGTCCACAGGCACGCGAATCGACTGGCCGGTGCTTGTTGCAAGCATGATCTGGTCTGACAGATCGACCGGGAAGGATGCCACAAGTGGCCCGCCGCGCATCGCGCCATCCATCGCCTTGACACCCATGCCGCCACGTCCGCGCACCGGATAATCATGTGAAGACGACAGTTTACCCGTTCCACTTGATGTGATCGTCAGGATCAGGTCTTCGGATGCCGACATTTCGGCGTAGCGTTCGGGCGACAGTTGCCCCGCTATGACGGTCTCTTCTTCGTCATCTGCTTCGTCTTCGGTCACACCGGCCATCAGGCGGCGCTGTTTCAGATAGGCCTCGCGCTCTGCCGGATCCGCTTCGAAATGCCGGATGATGGCCATGGACACAACCTTGTCGCCCTTGCCGACGCGAATGCCGCGCACCCCCGTCGATCCGCGCGATTTGAACACCCGGATTTCCGTGGTGGGAAAACGGATCGCGCGGCCAAGGGCGGTGACCAGCATCACATCGTCGTTTTCATCGGCAATCGCCGCGTTCACCAGAAACACGCCTTCAGGCAGGTTCATTGCGATTTTACCGTTGCGTTTGACGTTGGTGAAATCGGACAGATCATTCTGGCGCACATCGCCATCGGATGTGGCGAACACGATTTGCAGGCTTTCCCATTCGTCTTCAGGAACGTCGACCGGCATCAGGGCGGCGATGCTGACCCCTTGTTCGATCGGCAGAAGGTTCACCATGGCTTTGCCCTTGGCCTGCCGTCCGGCAAGGGGCAGGCGCCAGGTTTTCAGCTTGTAAACCATGCCATCGGTTGTGAAGAACAACAGGTTTGTATGGGTATTGACCACGAAAAGCGTGGTTACCACATCGTCTTCTTTGGTCGACATCGACGCCAGACCCTTGCCGCCACGGTTTTGGGCGCGGAATTCGGCCAGCGGCGTGCGCTTGATATAGCCGCCGCTGGTGATCGTGACGACCATATCTTCGCGTTCAATCAGGTCTTCGTCTTCCATATCGCCTGACCAGTCGACGATTTCGGTGCGACGCGGCACGGCGAACATCGTCTTCATTTCGCGCAATTCGTCCGAAATGATTGTCATGATACGGTCGCGCGAACCGAGGATTTCCAAGTAATCCTTAATTCTTGCCGCGAGCTCTTGAAGCTCGTCCGTAACTTCTTTCACGCCCAAAGCCGTCAGGCGTTGCAGGCGCAAATCAAGGATCGCGCGGGCCTGCACTTCGGACAGGTTATAGGTGCCATCTTCATTCACCGGGTGCGACGGGTCATCAATTAGTTTGATGAAGGGGATGATTTCGCCCGCGGGCCAGCGGCGTGTCATGAGGCGGATGCGCGCATCGGCCGGGTCGGCAGAGGTGCGGATGGTGGCCACGACCTCATCCACGTTCGACACCGCGACAGCAAGACCACACAGGATATGGCTGCGCTCACGGGCCTTTCGCAGTTCGAACGCGGTACGCTTGGCTACAACTTCTTCGCGGAACACAATGAAATAGCTAAGGAAATCGCGAAGGGTCAGTTGTTCAGGGCGACCACCGTTCAGGGCCAGCATGTTGCAGCCGAAGCTGACCTGCATCGGGGTAAAGCGGAACAGCTGGTTCAGCACGACATCGGCTGTTGCATCACGCTTCAGCTCGATCACCACGCGCACGCCGATCCGGTCGGACTCGTCCTGCACATGCGCGATACCTTCGATCTTTTTCTCGCGCACCTGTTCGGCAATGATTTCGATCATGCGCGACTTGTTGACCTGATAGGGCACCTCGTCGATGATGATGGCAAAGCGGTCCTTGCGGATTTCCTCGACCCGCGTTTTGGCCCGGATGATCACCGAACCGCGCCCTTCAAGATAGGCTTTGCGCGCACCTGAACGGCCCAGGATCATCGCACCTGTCGGAAAATCCGGCGCGGGGATGAATTCCATCAACGCCTCGGTCGAAAGATCCGGATTTTCAATCAGGGCAAGCGTGCCGTCGATCACTTCGCCGAGGTTGTGCGGCGGGATGCGTGTGGCCATGCCGACGGCAATGCCTTCGGCACCATTGACCAGCATGTTCGGGTAGCGGGCGGGAAGGACGGTTGGTTCACGGTCCTTGCCATCATAATTGTCCTGAAAATCGACGGTTTCCTTGTCAATGTCCGCCAGCAGGAACGCGGCAGGCTTGTCCATGCGCACTTCGGTATAGCGCATGGCAGCGGCGGCATCGCCGTCCATGGAGCCAAAATTACCCTGTCCATCCAACAGCTTGAGGCTCATGGAAAAGGGTTGCGCCATCCGCACAAGGGCATCGTAAATCGCGCTGTCGCCATGGGGGTGGTATTTGCCCATCGTGTCACCCACCGGGCGGGCCGATTTGCGGTAGGGTTTGTCATGGCCGTTGCCGGATTCGTGCATCGCATAAAGGATACGGCGGTGAACGGGTTTCAGGCCATCGCGCAGATCTGGAATGGCGCGGGAGACGATCACGCTCATCGCGTAATCGAGATAGGCGGTTTTCATTTCATCGACGATATCGACATTGGGGCCGGAAAAGCCAGGGCGCTGTGGGATTTCGTCAGCGTTATCAACGTCGTCGGGTGTGTCGTTCATGTGATGCCAGTCTTTCGGGCGAGTGGGCTATATCTTGTTGTCCTTCTTTTACACCATCTAGGGATGGGGGTGCAATGACTCGTGCAGGGCCGTTTGGCAGCCGCCAGAGGGGAATGATAACATATTGTTTTTATTGCAATTTTGTAAAATCATGGCAGGCTGATGCTGCTGCCGTGTGAAAGGAGGTCTGGCATGGTGCCGACACAGACAGAATTGATGCTAAAGGGATACGGGCTGATGACGGCGGAAATGTACTACAGATTGCCGGATTATCGCAATGTTCTCAATACCTTCGTGTGGCAGGACTATGACCTGGCACCCGATTACCCAAGCTTGTTTCGATTCATCGAATTCTGGCAGGACAAGATCGAAGGCCCGCTGCATTCAGTGCGGTTCACGCATCGCAAACTGATTGCACCCGGTGAGTGGCGCAATGTGGTGGGGGAGTTGCGATTACACTGAAAACAGCGATCTTCATCGCGTCTTCATTCCGTCTTTATTCCATAGAGACGCGCCGTCAGGCTGCGCGCATCAGCATGCCGAACAGATCGCGCGGATCGTCGGGATCGGCGATCATGTCGAGCTGATCAAACATCCCGGTTTCCGCCAGCTTGCCATGGATGTAGCGGAGCGCACTGAAATCCTCGATCGCGAAACCGACGCTATCAAACAGGGTGATCTGGCGCGCATCGGTGCGGCCCGGTGCGGTGCCTGCCATGACCTGCCACAACTCGGTGACGGGATAGTCGGGGGGCAGCTGCTGCACCTCGCCCTCGATGCGGGTCTGGGGGGGATATTCGACAAAGATGGCGGACCGCAGCAGGATGTCGCGGTGCAGTTCGGTCTTGCCGGGGCAATCGCCGCCGACCGCGTTGATGTGCACGCCGGCACCGACCATGTTGTCGGTCAGGATCGTGGCGTTGGTCTTGTCGGCGGTCACGGTGGTGATGATCTGCGCGCCAAGAATGGCATCCTCAGGTGTGGCGCAGGGCACAAGAGTAAGCCCGCGCCCCTGCAGATTGGTCATGCACTTTTGTGTGGCGGCAGGGTCGATGTCGTAAAACCGCACTTCTGTGATGCCGCAGATCGCCTTGAAGGCGAGCGCCTGAAATTCGGCCTGTGCGCCATTTCCGATCAGGGCCATGGTTGTGGCCTTGGGGGCCAGCCATTTTGCCGCCATGGCGGACGTTGCGGCGGTGCGCAGGGCCGTCAGGATCGTCATTTCGGACAACATCAGGGGATAGCCCGTCGCCACATCGGCCAGCAGACCAAAAGCCGTGACAGTCTGCAGACCCTGTTTCATGTTCGACGGATGGCCGTTCACGTATTTGAACCCGTAGGTTTCACCATCCGATGTCGGCATCAATTCGATCACACCCACATCGGAATGCGAGGCGACGCGCGGGGTCTTGTCAAACAGTGGCCAACGGCGAAAGTCGGCCTCGATCTCATCCGCGAGATCGACCATCACACGTTCGATACCAAGATGAAGAACGATCTTCATCATGTTGGCAACGCTTACAAAAGGTACCATCGCCTGTTTTGATGGGGTGTTCATTACAGGCTCCGTGTCATGCGGTCAAAGACCTTGCGGCCCATCAGAGAGGCCACCAGATCGACCATCACGCGGGCGGTGCGGCCGCGTTCATCAAGAAAGGGGTTCAGTTCCACAAGGTCGAGCGACGTGACAAGGCCGCATTCGTGCAGCACTTCCATCACCAGATGCGCCTCACGCAGGGTGGTGCCGCCGGGAACGGTGGTGCCCACGGCGGGGGCGACGGCGGGGTCCATGAAATCAACGTCAAGCGACACATGCAGCATGCCGCCATTCGCGCGCACGTGGTTCAGGAAGGCGCGCAGGGGGGCCACGATGCCCAACTCGTCCAGCACGCGCATATCGTTGATCGCGATGTCGTGGCGCAGAAGCGCGGCATGTTCGGCGGCGTCAACCGACCGGATGCCGAACAGGCAGATGCGGTCGGCGGGGATGGGGGCGGGGAAGGGCGGAAACGCCTCAAACCCGCTGCGCCCGGCGATATAGGCAAGTGGGGTGCCATGCAGGTTGCCGCTGGTGGTGGTGGCGAGCGTGTGGAAATCAGAATGCGCATCAAGCCAGAGCAGGAACAGCGGGCGGTCCGCACGTTGGGCAAATGTTGCGGCACCGGCGACGGACCCAAGCGCCAGCGAATGATCGCCGCCCATGATGATGGGCATGCCACCCGCCGACAGCGCATCATCCACCCGGTCGCGCAAGATATCGGTCCAGCCCAGTGTTTCGGATAAGTGATGCACTGCGGGATTGGGATAGGTCACATCCTGCAAATCGGGCAGGGCGACATCGCCCCAATCATCGACGCCGTGGCCAAGATCGCGGATCGCGGGGGCAATGCCTGCGACGCGGTAGGCAGCGGGCCCCATGATGCAGCCGGGGTTTTTCTGCCCAGTATCCACGGGCGCGCCGATCAGGATGGTGTTGGCCATGATGAATTCCTTTTGCTTTGGCAGGAATATCTGTGCAGATTGCGAGAAAATCTAGCATATCATTGCGCGCACCGCACAGCATTTCGCGCAAAATGGCAAAGGATTCGATCGGAATGGACGATGTGGATGGTCTACTGATTTCAGAATTGCGCCGGGATGGGCGGGCGGCGCTGTCTGATCTGGCAGCCCGGCTTGGTGTCAGCCGGGCCACGGTGCGCGCACGGATGGAGCGGTTGTCAGCACGCGGTGACATTGCCGGGTTCACGGTGGTGACGCGGGCGGATGTATCGGCGGCGGCGGTGCGGGCATTGATGCTGATCGGGATCGAGGGGCGCGGGGCGGAGCGGATCATGGCGCGGCTGACGGGATTGCCTGCAGTGATTGCGGTGCATTCGACGACAGGGCAGTGGGATCTGATTGCCGAAGTGGGGGCGCAGACGCTGGAGGAGCTGGATCAGGTGATTTTCCGCATCCGCGAGATTGACGGGGTGACGCGCAGCGAGACGAACCTTTTGCTGTCGACGCGCAAGGCCGGGCGCAGGTAGGGCATCTTCGGACCCCCTCGGGGCGTGCCGCGCCTTGTCCGCGCGGATACTTGCGGTCAGAAAATGTCGCGGTGTGGCGGGGGCGTGGCCCATGGTCTGTGCGACTGCAATGCCCTAGATAGGGGATAACGGAGGGCTTTCGATGATTGTCGAACTTGGGCATTTCGCGCTGATCTTGGCGCTGGCGGTGGCGGTGATCCAGACGGTTGTGCCGCTGTGGGGCGCGCAGGTGCGTGATGCGGGGATGATGGCCATCGGGCAACCTGCGGCGGTGGTGCAACTGCTGCTGGTGACCTTTGCCTTTGCGGCCCTGATGCATGCGTTCGTGGTGTCGGATTTTTCGCTGCGGGTGGTGGTCGCGAATTCGCATACGTTAAAGCCGATGCTGTACAAGATCGCGGGCACATGGGGCAATCATGAGGGGTCGCTGCTGTTATGGGTGCTGATCCTTGCGCTGTTCGGGGCTTGTGCGGCGATGTTTGGTGGAAATCTGCCCCCCGGCCTGCGGGCGCGGGTGATCGGCGTGCAGGGGATGATTGGCGTCGCGTTCCTGTTGTTCATGCTGCTGACGTCGAACCCGTTTCTGCGGCTTGATGTGCCCCCGATGGATGGGCAGGATTTGAACCCGCTCTTGCAGGACCCGGGTTTGGCCTTTCATCCGCCGTTTCTGTATCTTGGCTATGTCGGCCTTTCGATGAGCTTTTCTTTTGCCGTCGCTGCCCTGATCGAGGGGCGTGTGGATGCGGCATGGGCGCGTTGGGTGCGGCCATGGACGCTGGCCGCGTGGATCTTCCTGACCATCGGCATCGCGCTTGGATCGTGGTGGGCCTATTACGAACTGGGCTGGGGCGGGTTCTGGTTCTGGGACCCGGTGGAGAATGCGTCGTTCATGCCGTGGCTGCTGGCAGCGGCCTTGTTGCATTCGGCGATTGTGGTGGAAAAGCGTGAAAGCCTGAAGGCGTGGACGATTTTGCTTGCGATTCTGGCCTTCGGGTTCAGTCTGATTGGCACGTTCATCGTGCGGTCAGGGGTGATTACATCCGTGCATGCTTTTGCCAATGATCCCGAACGGGGCGTGTTCATCCTGTTGATCCTTGGCGTGTTCACGGGCAGCGCGTTGATCCTGTTTGCGGCGCGCGCGGGGGTAATGGAGGCGCGGGGCGTCTTTGGGCCGATCAGCCGCGAAGGTGCGTTGGTGGCCAATAACCTGCTGCTGTCGGTGTCGGCTTTTGTGGTGTTTGTCGGTACGATCTGGCCGTTGGTGGCCGAAATCCTGTGGGATGCGAAACTGAGCGTGGGTGAGCCGTTCTTCAATGCGGCCTTCACGCCGTTCATGGTGGCGCTGGCGATTTTGCTGCCAGTGGGCAGTGCCATGGCGTGGAAGCGCGGGTCGGTGGCGCGTGGTATTGCAGGGCTTTGGCCTGTGGCTTTGCTTGCGGTGGCCATCGGCGGGTTGGCCTTCGCGATGCAGACCGGGCGATCCGCGCTCGGGCCGATTGGCGCGATGCTGGGGGCATGGGTGGTGTTCGGTGCGCTGGCCGATCTGTGGGGGCGCACGGGGCGGGATGCGCTGTCGGTGCGTTTGTCGCGGCTGTCGCGGTTGCCGCGTGCCGATTGGGGCAAGGTGCTGGCCCATGCGGGTTTTGGCGTGACGCTGTTTGCCGCCGCCGCCCTGAACGCCTGGAAGGTCGAGGATATCCGTGTGGCGCAGCCCGGCGAGCGGTTCCCGCTTGGCAGTTATGAGGTGTTGCTGGGCAAGGTCGGGCAGGTGCAGGGGCCAAATTACACATCGACCATGGCGGAAATGACGGTGTTCCGGGATGGGCAGGTGGTGGCGATGCTGTTCCCGGAAAAGCGGTTCTACCCGGTGCAGGGGATGCCCACGACCGAGGCGGCGATTGATTATGGTTTCTGGCGCGACATCTACCTTGTGATCGGCGATGCGCAGGAAAACGGCGGCTGGGCCGTGCGCAGTTACATCGAACCTTTTGCCAATTGGCTGTGGGGGGGGGCGCTGATGATGGCTTTTGGCGGCTTGATCAGCCTGACGGACAGACGTTACCGTATCGCCGCCGGCGCGCGGCGGATGGCCATGGCCCCTGCAGAATGATCCGGGTGGGCCAGAGCGGTGCGTGCAAGCACGCACCCTACATCCTTGTGATGATGTTGGCGGTTGCTTCGCCCGCCTTTGCGGTGCTGCCCGATGAAATACTTGCCGATCCGGCACTGGAGGCGCGGGCGCGCGATCTGTCGCGCGAGTTGCGCTGCGTGCAATGCCAAAGCGAAAACATCGACGACAGCAATGCGGCCATCGCGCGCGATCTTCGCCTGCTGGTGCGCGAACGTCTGCTGGCGGGTGACAGCGACGATGCGGTCAGGGCGTACCTCGTTACGCGCTATGGCGACTTTGTGCTGCTAAACCCCCCGCTGCAGGGGGTAAACTGGCTGCTATGGCTGGCCGGGCCTGTGATGCTGCTGGGCGGGGCGGGGATCGCGTTGGCCGCGATGCGGCGCAAACCCGTGGCCGACGTGCCGCTGACGGATGCCGAGGCTGCGCGCCTGCGGGACATGCTGGGCGACTGACGCGGCGTTCGGATTGCCAGTTGGCGCGATCCCTTTAGGCTGCTGCAAAACCGGGGGGATAGATGGATCTGACATACGACTGCACAGATGGCATTGCGGTGGCCACGATCAACCGCCCCACGATCATGAATGCACTGAACCGCGATGTGCGGGCCGGGTTGATCGACGCTGTGGCGCGCGCGCAAACGGAGGCGCGTGTGCTGGTGATCACCGGGGCAGGGCGCGCGTTTTCATCGGGGCAGGACCTGAACGATGCGGGCGGGTTTGATACACTGGATCTGGAAGGCATCCTGCGCGATGAATATGAACCGCTGTTGATGGCGATTGCTGACAGCAAGGTACCGACGATTGCGGCGGTCAATGGGGCGGCTGTGGGGGCGGGGGCGAACTTGGCGCTTGGTTGCGATGTGGTGATTGCCGCCGAAAGTGCCAGCTTTGCGCAATCCTTCACACGGATTGGTCTGGTGCCGGACGCAGGCGGCACGTATCTTTTGCCGCGCCAGATCGGGATGCCGCGCGCCATGGGGGCGATGCTGTTTGCCGACAAGATCACCGCGCGGCAAGCCGCCGATTGGGGGATGATCTGGGAGGCGGTGCCCGATGACGGTTTTGCCGCCCATTGGCGGGCGCGGGCGCAGGCTTTGGCGGCGGGGCCGGGCGTGGCCTATGCGGGGATCAAGGCCTTGCTGCGCGCATCGGCCACGGCGACCTTGGCCGAACAACTGGCCGCCGAGGCGGCGTGGCAGGGCAAGTGCGGCGCGTCATCCGATTTCCGCGAAGGGGTGATGGCGTTTCTGGAGAAACGCACAGCGCGGTTCAGGGGGGCGTGACAAACAAAAAGGCCCAAGGCGAACCCTTGGGCCTTTCGGGTGTCATCTGCGCCGGTTTCAGGCGGCTTTGCCGTAGACGGCCTGATAGGCGATGTGTTCTGCGTCGCCACGGAACATATCAAGATCAAGTGCCACGTCGAGCGGCATCTGGGCGATTTCATTGCGGGTCTTGATGTAAAGTGCGCGCTTTTGGGCGGCGTCTTTGAATTGGGTCAAAATCTTCATGGTCGTATCCTTTTCATCAGCGGGGTCTGCATTGTTCTTCTCCGCTGTATGAAAGATGGGGCTTTGTGCTACCGCTAACAACGACCAATGCTGCGGTGCGGCTATGCGTGAGGCGCATGGCTTCGGATACAAAAAGGGCAGCCAAAGCTGCCCTTTTGCCTGCAATTGCAGCGATCTCAGATAAGCTTGCCCATGGCCACGGCCGTATCAGCCATGCGGTTGGAAAAGCCCCATTCGTTGTCGTACCACGCCAGAATGCGCACCATCGTGCCATCCATGACCTTGGTCTGGTCCATGTGAAAGATCGACGAATGCGGGTCATGGTTGAAATCGGAGGACACATTGGGCTGATCGGTAAAGCCGAGGATGCCTTTCAGGCGGCCATTGGCGGCGGCACGGATTGCATCGTTGATCTCTTGCACGGTTGTCGCGCGCACAGCCTCGAACACCAGATCGACGACGGATACGTTGGGCGTGGGCACCCGGATGGCGACGCCGTCCAGTTTGCCCGCGAGTTCCGGCAGGACCAGACCCACGGCCTTGGCGGCCCCGGTGGATGTGGGGATCATCGACAGGGCGGCGGCGCGGCCGCGGTACAGGTCCTTGTGCATCGTATCAAGGGTGGGCTGATCGCCGGTATAGCTGTGGATCGTGGTCATGAAGCCGCGTTTGATGCCGACGGCGGCATGCAGCACCTGGGCCACGGGCGACAGGCAGTTGGTGGTGCACGACGCATTTGACACCACCAGATCGCCGGCTGTCAGGGTATCGTGGTTCACACCGTAAACGATGGTCTTGTCGGCGCCTTCGCCGGGGGCGGAAATCAGCACGCGCTTTGCGCCGTTTTCCAGGTGTGCCAGACACTTCTCCTTGCTGGTGAAGATCCCTGTGCATTCCAGCACGATGTCGACATGGCCCCAGGGCAGGTCGGCGGGGTTCTTGATCGCCGTCACTTCCATCGGGCCACGGCCGACGTCGATGGTGGTGGCGGTCGTCGTCACCGTGGCCGGAAAGCGGCCATGGACGGAATCGAACCGCAACAGATGCGCGTTGGTTTCCACCGGGCCAAGGTCATTGATCCCCACAACCGCAATATCGGTGCGGCCGGATTCGATGATGGCGCGCAGCACGTTGCGGCCGATGCGGCCAAACCCGTTGATGGCGACTTTGACGGTCATGAATTATTCCCTCACATGAAATGGCCGGGTGCGCCCGGTGGTGCTTGTGCGTTCACAATCAGAAAGTGCCGCAAATTTCAACCTGCATCGGCACGATCAGCGCCAGAATGAAACATACTCGATCAGTGCAAAGATTTTTTGCACGAGGAACAATGTGGCGATACCGGCGTTGAACGCCTGATCCAGGATCAGTGCGGCGATGGTGCAACCGCCCAGAACGATGGCCAAGGTATTTGTCACGTGCGTCTCCCTGTCGATAATGCAGGGTATTGCATCGCATGGCCAAGGTGAAGAGGCCGAGCGTTGCCCTTTTGCTGGCTTGCTTTACACTAACGCGAAACAAACGGAGTGACGGATGAGCGGACTTATTGCCCTGCTGGACGACGTGGCCGCCATCGCCAAGGTGGCCGCGGCCTCGGTCGATGATATCGCGGCGGCGGCGGCCAAGGCCGGGGCCAAGGCGGCAGGCGTCGTGATCGACGACGCGGCGGTCACCCCGAAATATGTGCATGGCTTCGAGGCGGACCGCGAATTGCCGATCATCTGGCGCATCGCGATGGGCAGTATCAAAAACAAGCTGGTGATCCTGTTGCCGGGACTGATGCTGTTGAACTTTTTCCTGCCTGCGGCGATCACACCGTTGTTGATGATTGGTGGGGCCTATCTGTGCTTTGAGGGGGCAGAGAAGGTGTTTCACATCTTTGCACCACATGCCGATGCGGTGGTCAAAGCGGATTTTGACACCAAGGATCCGGCCCATCTGGAAGAAGAAAAGATCGCTGGTGCCATCAAGACGGATTTCATCCTGTCGGCTGAGATTATGACGATCGCCCTGGCGACGATCGAAAGCACCAATCCGTGGATGCAGGGCATCACGCTGGCGGTGGTGGGGGTGATGATCACGGCGGTGGTCTACGGGGCGGTGGCGTTGATCGTAAAGATGGATGACGTCGGGCTAAAGCTGGCGGCGACGGCGCGCACGGCGGCGCTGCGCGGTTTTGGCCGTGGGCTGGTGGTGGCGATGCCGAAACTGATGGCGTTCCTGTCGACATTAGGCACGGCGGCGATGTTGTGGGTGGGCGGGAACATTGTGATCCACGGGTTGGATGTGCTGGGCTGGTCGTGGCTCTATGACCAGATCCACCATCTGGCCGAGGCGGCGGCGCACGCGACACCGGTGGCCACCGGGTTCGTTCTGTGGTTCGTAACGGCGTTCTTTGATGGAATATTCGGGCTGATCCTTGGGTTGCTGTTGATCCCGCTGGCGACGCGGGTGATTGGACCCTTGTGGGCGGCGGTGACGGGCAAACCGAAAGCCGCACATTGACGGGCGATCTGGCGGTGCTGGCGGGGCGCGTGCTGATCGCGCTGCTGTTTCTGGGCGGGGCCGTGCAGAAAGGAACTGAACCGGGGGCCGTTGAGGGATTGCTGGCCGGGTTCGGGATGCCGGAATGGTTGGTCTGGCCTGCACTGGCGTTCAACCTTTTTGCCGGGCTTGCATTGGTCGCAGGCATCTGGGTGCGGCCCGTGGCGGTGGTACTGGCCGCGTATTGCGCCTTTACGTCGATCTTTCACTATATTCCTGCCGACCCGTGGCAGATGACGATCTTTGTGAAGAATTGGGCGATCGCGGGCGGCTGCCGTGTGCTGGCGGCGCATGGGCCGGGGCGGTTCGCGTTGCGCGGCTGATTGCGGGCGGAACCATCCCCCATTCCGGGCGTTTCACCATCGAACAGCCAAGGATACCACGCCATGAACCGCGAAGAATTTGCCGCATTGGACAAACGCATTGCACAGCGCGCCGAACGGATGTGGATTGACGCAGGCCGCCCGGATGGCCCGCGCGACCACTTTCTTGATGATGCACGGGCCTTGATCGGGATCACCGAAAACCCGACCTCCGGAACACTGGACCCGGACGAAGCCGCCGAACCGGTGATCGAAGAAGCATCCTTGCAAGCGAACCTTGGCGAGTTCACCAGTTACAGTGATCGTCAGGGCGAAGAACCATCGTTCCCCGCACCCGAAAACGAAAAGCCATCAACCGAGTAGCGATTTGGCTTTCGCCGCCGCAGCCTCGGCCGTGATCCCCATTTCGGCATAAAGCCGTTCTGCGGGTGCGGATGCGCCAAAGCCGTGCATGCCGATGAAGCCGGACTTTTCGCGCCGCCCGCCCTCGCCAAACAGCCAGCGGTCCCAGCCAAAGCGGATGCCCGCCTCAACCGCAACCCGCACCGGGCCCGGTGGCAGGACTTTGCGGCGATATGCGGCATCCTGTTCTTCGAACAATTCCCAGCAGGGCATCGACACGACGCGCGTGCCGATCCCTTCGGCCTGCAGCAGGTCGCGGGCCTTCAGCGCGATTTCCACCTCGGACCCCGTCGCCATCAGAATGACCTGACGCTTGCCAACCGCATCTTCCAGCACATAGCCGCCCTTGGCCACCATGTTGGTGTTGGTATGGGTTTTGCGCACCGCGGGCAGGTTCTGGCGTGACAGGGCCAGCACGGAGGGCGTGGTTTTCGACGACAGCGCCAGTTCCCACGCCTCGGCGGTTTCGACCATGTCGGCGGGACGGAACACCCATGTATTTGGCGTGGCGCGTGAAATTGCCAGATGTTCGACGGGCTGATGCGTCGGGCCATCCTCGCCCAGACCGATGCTGTCATGCGTCATCACATAGACAGTCGGCACGCCCATCAAAGCGGACAGGCGCATCGCAGGGCGGGCGTAATCGGTAAAGCACATGAAGGTGCCGCCGTAAGGGCGCACGCCGCCGTGCAGCACCATGCCGTTCATTGCAGACGCCATGCCATGTTCGCGGATGCCGTAATAGACATAGCGGCCCTTGCGGTTGGCCGGTTCGAACGTGCCCAGATCGGCGGTCTTGGTGTTGTTCGATCCGGTCAGATCGGCAGATCCGCCGATGGTTTCCGGCATCACGGGGTTCACGGCGGCCAGCACCTTTTCAGACGCAGCGCGGGTGGCGAGTTTCGGCAGGTCGGCCACGGCCTGCTTTTTGACGGCGCGGATAGTGGTTGCCAGTTTCGCGGGCGCGTCACCCGCAAAGATACGGGCAAATTCAGCCTGTTTGGCGGGCGACAGGTTCGCCAGTCGCGTTTGCCATGCGGCATGGGCGGCGGCCCCTTTTTTGCCCACGCCTTCCCACCATGTCTTGATATTGGCCGGAATGTCGAAGGGCCCGTGGGTCCAGCCATAGGCGGCGCGGGTGTCGGCGATCAGTTGCTTGTCGGTCAGCGCACCATGGCCCTTGGAGGTGTCCTGCGCGGAGGATCCAAGCGCGATATGGGTGGCGCAGGCAATCATCGCCGGGCGGGACGAGGCCTTGGCGGCTGTGATGGCGCGGTCGATGTCGGCGGGATCATGGCCGTCGCAGTCGAACACATCCCAACCGCTGGCGGCAAAGCGCGCCTTTTGATCGGTGATGTCGGCGATGGACACCTTGCCGTCGATGGTGATGCCGTTGTTGTCCCACAGCACGATCAGGCGTGACAGTTCGTGCTTGCCTGCAAGGCCGATCGCCTCTTGGGACACACCCTCCATCAGACAGCCGTCACCGGCGATGACATAGGTGTGATGGTCCTGCACATGCGATCCCCAGCGGGCGCGCAGGCTTTCCTCGGCCATCGCAAAGCCCACGGCATTGGCGATGCCCTGGCCCAAGGGGCCGGTGGTGGTTTCCACGCCCGCGACATGGCCATATTCCGGATGGCCCGCCGTGATCGCCCCCCACTGGCGAAAGTTTTTCACCTGCTCCAGCGTCATGTCGGTGTAGCCGGTCAGATACAGCAGACTGTAGATCAGCATCGACCCATGGCCGGCTGACAGGATAAAGCGGTCACGGTCCGGCCAGCGCGGGGCGGATGCATCAAACTTCAGATGGTTGGCAAACAGGACCGTGGCCACATCGGCCATCCCCATCGGCATGCCCGAATGCCCCGAATTGGCGGCAGCCACGGCATCAAGCGTCAGTACGCGGATGGCACAGGCGCGCAGCCAGTGATCGGGGTGAGTCTGGCGAAGGGTCTGGATATCCACGGCGATGCATCCTATCGGCTGAAATCAACGGTCATCTGCGGATTAACGGCGCGGCGTGGCAAGTTCAAGGTCGCGCTGCAAGCCTTTGGCGGCAAAGGGGCGCTTCGTGCCGCGCTTTGGGCTATGTTGCCCCTTGACGGCGGGGCATTCGATTCGCAACCTGTCACAAATGACAAGAGGCGGGGACGCATGCAGAATATCGCAGAACTGGAACGGCGGATCACGGCGGCGCTGGAACGCATCGGTGCGGGCTTGGACCGGGCTGCGGCGCGGCCACCAGCACCCGTGGCACCCACCACCGGAGCTGAGGCGTTGCTGCGGGCGGAACTGGATGAAGAGCGTATGCTGACGGCGCAGTTGAAAGACCGCATCGCGACCATCACCGAACGTGCGGCCAAGGCGGCGGAAAGGGCAGCCGAGGTAAAACCGGTGCATGTGCCCGTGGCACAAGCACAACTGGAGGCGCGGATCGACAAGATGACGCGGCAACTGGATGTGCAGGGCCTTGAATTGCAGCGGATGCGCAAGATCACGATCCAGCTGCGCGATCAATTGGCCAAACTGCGCGAAGCGGCCGCGGCGGGAACGACCGAGCCGCATCTGATCAACAAGGCGATGCTGACCGAACTGGAGGCACTGCGCGCGGCGCGGCAGGGCGAGATTGCAGAGATGGACGAAATTCTGGCGGAACTCGCGCCGCTGATTGGTGAGGTACAAGCGCATGCCTGAGATCGACATTTCCATTGGTGGCAAGACGTTTCAGGTATCATGCCAGCCGGGCGAGGAACATTTTCTGCGCGGGGCGGCGGCCATGCTGGACAATGAGGCGGCCCCGCTGATCACACAAATGGGGCGGCTGCCGGAATCGCGGATGCTGCTGATGGCGGGGCTGATGCTGGCCGACAAGACGGCGGCGGTGGAAGATGAAATCCGATCCCTGCGCGCGAAGGTGGCGGAGCTTGAGGCGCGGCCGGTGACGACGCGCGATGTGGCGGTGATTCCGCCGCAGGTGACCGAAACGCTGGCCGAGATCGCCGCGCGGGCCGAGGCGATGGCGGCGCGGGTGGAGGAAATCGGGGCATAATTGACGGCCGTCAATTTGCGGGTTTATATGTGTAACATCAAAGTGTTGCGCTAATTTCGCGGAATCGCGTTAAGACTTTTTGAAACATTTCGTGATCGGGGGGATGGGCAACGCTGCCCACCCTCGCTTCAGGCATTCGCCTCGCGGATTTTATCGGCTGCGGCCTTGTCGAAGGCAACACCACTGGTTTCCAGCAACGTGTCCAATTCGCCCGACAGCATCATTTCGGTGACGATATCGCAGCCGCCGACGAATTCGCCTTTGACATAAAGTTGCGGGATGGTGGGCCAATCGCTGTAATCCTTGATGCCTTGCCGCACTTCGGCATCGGCCAGCACATTCACATCGGCAAATTCGACGCCCATGAAATTCAGCACGCCCGCCACACGCGAGGAAAACCCGCATTGCGGCATCAACTTCGTGCCCTTCATGAACAGGACGACATCGTTTTTGGTGACGGTGTCACGGATGGTGTCTGCTGCGGTCATTTTCTTTGATCCTTCTGTGTCGCGCCCTGCGGGTCGAAGTAGCGGGCGGCATATGTTTCATCGTCCGGCATTGGTGCGGTCGGAATGCTGCGCGCAGCAATATGACCCCGCCAATTTCCGAGTTTGGAGCCGGTATCGCGCGCAAGGCTTTCATTCGCGCGCACGGCGTTGTCAAAACCCGTCATATTGGTCGCCTCCATTCCGAGCGGCGGCTTTGCTTTGAGGTCTGCACCGCGTGTCTTGAACTTGTGCGAAAGGGGACGGTGTTTTCCGCGGCGCATATAAGCCTCAATGGCGATTGCAGCGACAATCACGACGACAACCAGAAAAAGCCATGTCGATGGTTCCATCACTCCGGTGCCTTCGTGGTCAAGGCCAATGCGTGCAATTCGCCCTGTGCGCCGTCCATCTTGCCTTTCAGCGCGGCATAGACGGCGCGTTGCTGTTGCACGCGGTTCATTCCCTTGAAGCTGGGGTCTACCACCTCGGCCGAGAAATGCGCACCGTCGTCGCCCTGCACGGTGATGCGTGCGGCGGGAAAGGCGGCGCGGATCAGGGCTTCGATATCATGCGCGTCGATGGCCATGGGCGGTTTCCTGTGCTTTGCGATCTGAATGTAGGGCCCGTACGGGGTGGTCGCAAGCCCGGATTGGCGCGCAGCGGGGGCAGGGTCATGCAAAGGCGGCAGCAAAAGCCCCGCGGTAGAGTGCGGACAGGTCGGCAAGGGCCGCCTCATCGCCACCAAAGCGCACGGATGGCCCGCCGAAATGGCCGACACGGACGCTGCCGGGGCCCTTTTTGCGGGCGTAATCTTCCAGCTTGGGGGCCTGTTCAGGGCTGCAGGCCACCAGATAGCGGGCCTGATCCTCGCCAAACAGGCGCGCGATGTGGCCCGTGTTCAGCGTGATGCCGATGCCTGCGGCATCCGCCATTTCGAACGCGGCAAGGGCGAGGCCGCCATCCGACAGGTCGGTCACGGCACGGATGGAGGCACGGTTATGCAGGATGACATCGCCTGCAAGGCGTTCGGCGGCAAGGTCAACGGGCGGGGCATCGCCGTCTTCGATCCCGAAAGCCTCGGCCAGCAGGGCGGATTGGCCAAGGTGATCGCCGTGATCGCCGATCAGGATCGCCAGATCGCCGTCTTTGGCTACGCCCGAAATCAGATCTTTGACCATCACAAGTCCCACAGCCCCGATGGTGGGTGTGGGCAGGATCGCGCTGCCGTCGGTTTCATTGTACAGCGACACGTTGCCAGAGACGATGGGCATATCCAGCGCTTTGACCGCAGCCCCGATGCCCTTGATGGCGCCCACGAACTGGCCCATGATCTCGGGCTTTTCGGGGTTGCCGAAATTCAGATTGTCGGTGGTGGCAAGGGGGGTGGCGCCGACGCAGATCAGGTTGCGATAAGCCTCGGCCACGGCCTGTTTGCCGCCCTCATAGGGGTTGGCTTTGACATAGCGAGGGGTCACGTCGGAGGTAAAGGCGAGCGCCTTGTCGGTGCCATGCACGCGCACGACGCCCGCGCCCATGCCGGGGCGCAGGATGGTATCGGCGCCGACTTGACTGTCATACTGCTGCCAGACCCAGGCTTTGTGGGCATAGGACGGGCTGCCGATCAGCGCGCGCAGGGCGTTGATGGGGCTGATGGCGGGGATGTCGCCCAAGGATTTGGGGGCGGGGGTTTCGATCCAGGGGCGGTCATATTCGGGGGCACTGCTGGACAGCTTGGATAAGGGCAGGTCGGCCTTCACGTCATTGCCATGCAGGATCAAAAAGCGGTCTTCGGCAATGGTTTCGCCGACAATGGCGAAATCGAGATCCCATTTGGTGAAAATCGCGCGGGCGACGTCTTCAAGTTCGGGCTTCAGGACCATCAGCATGCGTTCCTGGGATTCCGACAACATCATTTCATAGGCGGTCATGTTGGTTTCGCGCTGCGGCACCTGATCGAGTTGTAGGCGAATACCCAGCCCGCCCTTGTCGCCCATTTCCACGGCCGAACAGGTCAGGCCAGCAGCCCCCATGTCTTGGATGGAAATCACCGCCCCCGAGGCCATGAGTTCCAGACACGCCTCTAGCAGGCGCTTTTCGGTGAAGGGATCGCCGACCTGCACGGTGGGGCGCTTTTCCTCGATCGTGTCGTCGAATTCGGCCGATGCCATGGTGGCCCCGCCGACGCCGTCGCGTCCGGTTTTGGCACCCAGGTAGACCACAGGCATACCGACGCCGGAGGCAACCGAGTAGAAAATCTTGTCGGTATCGGCGATGCCAGCGGCAAAGGCGTTCACAAGACAGTTGCCGTTGTAGCTGCGGTGAAACCGGACCTCACCGCCCACGGTGGGCACGCCAAAGGCATTGCCGTAACCGCCCACACCTTCGACCACGCCCTTGACCAGATAGGCGGTCTTGGGGTGGCTGGGCAGGCCGAAGGACAGCGCGTTCATCGCGGCGATGGGGCGCGCGCCCATGGTAAAGACATCGCGCAGGATGCCGCCCACACCCGTCGCCGCCCCCTGATGCGGTTCGATATACGAGGGGTGGTTGTGGCTTTCCATCTTGAAGATGACGGCCTGCCCATCGCCGATATCGACGACGCCTGCGTTTTCACCCGGCCCGCAGATCACCTGTGGCCCGGTGGTGGGCAGGGTGCGCAGCCATTTCTTAGAGGATTTGTAGGAACAGTGTTCGTTCCACATCGCGGAAAAGATGCCAAGTTCGGTGAAGGACGGGGTTCGCCCGATGATGCCCAGCAGGCGGTCGTATTCATCGGGTTTCAAACCATGGGCGGCGATCAGGTCGGGTGTGATTGCGGGATCGGACATGGCGTTGCCTCCTGGGCCTTTGGCGCGTCATAGGCGAAGGGGCGGGGCAGGGGAAGCACCCGCACCGCCATGAAAAATTTTTCTGCAAAAAATTTTGCGTCACGTGTCGAAATCGGCAAAGTGCAAGCGTCCTTGGGATATCGAAACCGTGACAGTGAAAAGGAATGATGATGACGTTTGTTGTAACACCTATGTATGCCCTGCCGCTTGCGGCGATTTTTCTGATCTTGTGGTTCCGCATCAGCAGCGTCCGCGCCGCCGCGAAAATCTCGTATGGCGATGGCGGCAATGTCGAGTTGCTGCGCCGCGTCCGCCAGCATGGCAATTTTGTCGAATGGACCTGCTTTGTACTGATCCTGATGATCCTTGCCGAGGGGATGGGGGCACCTGCCCTGTACCTGCACGTGTCGGGTGCGCTGCTGTTGATCGGGCGGATTGCGCATCCGTTCGGGTTGCAGGCGGTGGATAACGCGGCACACCCGCTGCGCTATGTCGGCAATGGCACCAATATCCTTGCGACGCTGAACGCCATGGTCTGCCTTGGCGTGAATATTCTCGGCCTGTAAACCCCAACCTCAAACCCAAGGACAAACATCATGCATTACATGCTTTTGATCTATGGCGATCCCGCAGTCGAACCGCAATACGGAACACCAGCGTTCGCGACCATGATGGCAGGTTATGCCGCACTGAGCGCGCGGTTGAATGCCGATGGCGTCATGCGTGGCGGCGAGGGGTTGCAGGGCGTGGAAACCGCAACCTCGCTGCGCGTGCGGGGTGGCAAGGTGGAAACGATGGACGGGCCATTTGCCACCACCAAGGAACATCTTGGCGGCTATTACGTCATCGATGTGCCCGATCTGGACGGCGCGCTGAAATATGCGGCGATGGTGCCATCAGCCCTTTACGGAACCGTCGAGGTGCGCCCCCTGATGGACTACAACCCGGCAGGTAACTGACACCATGTCCGCCCCCGAAGCCATTGCCGTGACCCGCGCGCTGAACGCGGTCATGCGGAATGACCGGGGGCGGCTTCTTGCCGCGCTGATTGCGCGATTACGTGATTTCCAACTGGCTGAAGACGCGCTGCAAGAGGCGGCCATCGCGGCCATCACCCATTGGGGCCGCTCAGGACTGCCGTCATCGCCGCAGGGCTGGTTGTTGCGCGTGGCGCTGCGCAAGGCGATTGACCGTCTGCGCAGCACCGCGCGGCAGGGGCGCAACACGGCGGACCTTGCCTTGCTGGCACAGGATGAGGCGTCAGACATGCGCCCGGAGATGATTGCGGATGAACGGCTGCGCCTGATTTTCACCTGCTGCCACCCGGCATTGGATGCGAAATCCCGTGTGGCGCTGACGTTGCGCACGCTGGGCGGCCTGACGACACCCGAAATTGCGGCGGCGTTTCTGGATGCCGAGGCGACGATGGGCCAGCGCCTGAGCCGTGCCAAAGCCAAGATCGCGGCGGCGGGCATCCCCTTTGCGGTGCCGGGGCCAGAGGATTGGCCCGCGCGGCTGTCATCGGTGCTGGCGGTGATTTATCTGATTTTCAA
>JANNKX010000247.1:0-4070 GCA_031396505.1 Rhodobacterales bacterium | reverse complement strand
ACGGCACTTTGGATTGCGCATGTGCATGTGACGGATGCGGAGGCCTATGCCCGCTATGCGGCGGGGGCGACGGTGGCGATTGCGGCCCATGGCGGCGTGTTTTTGGCACGTGGCGGGCGTTATGTGCAGCTTGAAGGCAATGACCGGCCGCGCAACGTGGTGGCGCGGTTTGCGTCACTGGAACGGGCGGTTGAGTGCTATCATTCCGACGCCTATCAGGCGGCACTGGCGCATGCCAAGGGGGCGTCAGTGCGCGATCTGATGGTTGTGGAAGAGGTTGAATAACCTCTTGTAACCTGTTGAATAAAAAAGGCCGCCCGGTTGGGCGACCCCTTTCATTAACCTGCGGCGCGCGACTGCCGCTTGCGGTCGTTCGGATCAAGGAACCTTTTGCGCATGCGCACGGCTTTGGGTGTGACCTCGACCAGTTCGTCATCGTCGATATAGGCAATCGCCTGTTCCAGCGACAGACGCACGGGCGTGGTCAGACGCACGGCCTCGTCCGTGCCTGATGCGCGCACGTTGGTCAGTTGCTTGCCCTTGAGCGGGTTCACTTCCAGATCGTTGTCGCGGTTATGCTCGCCAATGATCATGCCGGTATAGACGGGTTCCTGCACGCCGATGAAGAAGTGACCGCGGTCTTCGAGTTTCCACATCGCGTAGGCCACGGAAATCCCGCTTTCCATCGAAATCAGCACGCCTGCGCGGCGGCCTTCGATCGGGCCTTTGTGCGGGGCCCAGGCGTGAAACACGCGGTTCAGAACGCCGGTGCCGCGGGTATCGGTCATGAACTGACCATGATAGCCGATCAGACCGCGCGAGGGGACATGGGCAATCAGGCGGGTCTTGCCGACGCCTGCGGGTTTCATTTCGACCAGATCGCCTTTGCGGGGACCGGTCAGTTTTTCGATGACTGCGCCTGCATATTCATCATCGACGTCAATGGTGACCTCTTCGATGGGTTCGCATTTCTTGCCGTCGATGTCCTGAAACAGCACGCGCGGGCGGGAGATGGAAAGTTCGAACCCTTCGCGGCGCATGTTTTCGATCAGCACGCCCATCTGCAGTTCGCCGCGACCGGCAACTTCGAACGCGTCACCGCCGGGGGTGTCGGTGACCTTGATGGCCACGTTAATCTCGGCTTCTTTCATCAGGCGTTCGCGGATAACGCGGGATTGCACCTTGGTGCCGTCTTTGCCGGCAAGGGGGCTGTCGTTGATCCCGAAGGTCACGGAAATTGTTGGTGGGTCAATGGGTTGCGCGGGCAGGGCGGTTTCGATGTCCAGCGCGCACAGGGTATCGGCCACGGTGGCCTTGGACATGCCGGCAAGCGTGACGATATCGCCCGCCTCGGCCACGTCGATCGCGGTCTGGGTCAGGCCACGGAAGGCCAGCACCTTGGACACGCGGAACTGTTCCAGCTTTTCGCCATCGCGCGACAGCGCCTTGATGGTATCACCGGCCTTGAGCGTGCCCGCCTCGACCCGGCCTGTCAGGATGCGGCCGATAAAGGGGTCGGCTGACAGGGTGGTCGCGAGCATCTGAAACGGCTCGGCGCGGCGCGACAATTGGGCGGGCTGGGGGACGTGGGACAGCACCAGATCATAAAGTGCGGAGAGATCCTTGCGTGGGCCATCAAGGCCGACATCGGCCCAACCAGCGCGACCCGAGGCATAAAGGACGGGAAAATCAAGCTGGTCGTCATCGGCACCAAGGTTGGCGAACAGATCGAACACTTCGTTCAGGGCGCGGTCGGGTTCGGCATCGGGTTTGTCGACCTTGTTCAGCACGACGATGGGGCGCAGGCCAAGGGCAAGCGCCTTGGCGGTGACGAATTTGGTTTGCGGCATCGGGCCTTCGGCGGCATCGACCAAAAGGACGACACCATCGACCATCGACAGGATACGTTCCACCTCGCCGCCGAAATCGGCGTGGCCGGGGGTATCGACGATATTGATGCGGCGGCCATCCCATTCCAGCGAGGTGCATTTCGCCAGAATCGTAATGCCGCGTTCGCGTTCGATATCGTTGCTGTCCATCGCGCGTTCGGACACGGCCTGATTTTCGCGGAAGGCACCGGACTGTTTCAGGAGTTCGTCCACGAGGGTCGTCTTGCCATGGTCAACGTGCGCGATGATGGCGATGTTGCGGAGCTCCATCGGAGGGTCACTTTCGGTTCTTTGGGTTTCGAAAGGGGCGATAGCGCAGATGCAGCATAAAGGCCAGAGGTGGTTTTCAGATGGAAAGGCCGGGGGGCCAACCCCCCGGACCCCCGGGATACTTGTGCAGAGAGGAAGACGTCAGCCAGCAAGTGCCTTGTTCAGATATTCATCGACCTTTTCCAGATAGCCGATCGTGGTCAGCCATTTCTGATCGGGGCCGACCAGCAGGGCGAGGTCTTTGGTCATGAAACCATCCTCGACGGTATCGACGGTGACCTGTTCCAGCGTGGTTGCAAAGCGCATCAGCGCGTCGTTGCCATCCAGTTTGGCACGATGCTTCAGGCCGCCGGTCCAGGCGTAGATCGAGGCGACGGAGTTGGTGGAGGTGGCCTTGCCCTTCTGGTGTTCGCGGAAGTGGCGGGTGACGGTACCGTGGGCGGCCTCGGCCTCGACGATTTTGCCATCGGGAGTCATCAGCACGGATGTCATCATGCCAAGGCTGCCGAACCCTTGGGCGACAAGGTCAGACTGCACGTCGCCGTCATAATTCTTGCAGGCCCAGACATAGCCGCCGGACCATTTCATCGAAGAGGCAACCATATCGTCGATCAGACGGTGTTCGTAGACGATGCCGGCCTTTTTGTAAGCCTCTTCGAATTCTTCTTCGTAAATCTTCTGGAACAGGTCCTTGAAGCGGCCATCATAGGCCTTCAGAATCGTGTTCTTGGTGCTGAGGTAAACGGGCCAGCCGAGGTTGAGGCCGTAATTCAGCGAGGCGCGGGCGAAGTCGATAATGCTGTCATCAAGGTTGTACATGCCCATGTAGACGCCGGAGGATGGCGCGGAGTAGACATCTTTTTCGATGGTGGTGCCGTCGTGACCGACAAATTTCATGGTCAACTTGCCCGGCCCCGGAAAGCGGAAGTCGGTGGCGCGGTATTGGTCGCCAAAGGCATGGCGGCCAATGACGATGGGTTTGGTCCAGCCGGGCACAAGGCGGGGCACGTTCTTGCAGATGATCGGCTGGCGGAAGATCACGCCGCCAAGGATGTTGCGGATGGTGCCGTTGGGCGATTTCCACATCTGTTTCAGGCCAAACTCTTCGACCCGCGCCTCATCCGGGGTGATCGTCGCGCATTTGACGCCGACGCCGTATGTCTTGATGGCTTCCGCAGAATCGATGGTGATCTGATCGCTGGTGCGGTCACGCTCTTCGATCCCCAGATCGTAGTATTTCAAATCAATATCGAGATAGGGCAGGATCAGTTTCTGCTTGATGAAATCCCAGATGATCCGGGTCATTTCATCGCCGTCGAGTTCGACAACGGGGTTGGCGACTTTGATCTTGGTCATCTGGGGCCTCTGCGGTTGGGATTCGGTTGGCCATGTCATAGCCGAAACGCGGGGCGCGGGGGAAGTGGTATGCAGTCGTATACCGTGTTATGTGATGAAGAATGCCTGCGTGCGGGCGCGCACCCAGTTCCACAGCAGCGGCGCGCCACGGGCAATTTTCGCGCCGACGCGGGTTTCCAGCTGGTCGGCGGTGACGTTGTAGGTGGTCCAGGTGCCACCGCCGGACGCGATGTTGTGCATCACGGGCTGCACGCGATCCAGGCTTTTGGCGAAGATGGCGTCGGGGGTTTCGGAGGCTTCAAACTCGGCCCAGAGGGCGCGGAATTCCTGTGCAAGATCGGGCGGCAGCAGGCCAAAGATACGGGTCGCGGCGCGGGATTCGGCGGCAAGGGTTTCCGCACTGGCATGGGCCGCGCCGTTTGCGGAATGAATGGGCACATCGCCCACGTCAATTTCGACCAGATCATGCAGGATCAGCATGCGGATGACGCGGGTGATATCAACCTGCGGATCGGCATGATCGGCCAGCACCATGGCGTAAAGTGTCAGGTGCCA
>JANNKX010000239.1:0-28788 GCA_031396505.1 Rhodobacterales bacterium | reverse complement strand
CCACGGCAAGGGTCGCCGCACCCATGGCCACAGCCTGATCGTGGCCCCATGGGGCGACGTGCTGGCCGATGCTGGCACGGAACCCGGTGTTCTGCTGGCCGATCTCGATCTGGCGCAGGTCGCCGCCGCCCGCCACCGTATCCCGTCGCTGACCCATGACCGGGCGTTTGACGGGCCATGAACGACAAGACCGAAGATATTGCCGTCGCCCTGTTCGGCGAGCTGTTCATGGCAGATCAGCTTGCCCGCAACCGCATCTCCAAAGCCCTGCCAAAAGGGATGGAACTGTCGCATTTCGGCGTGCTGAACCATCTGACGCGGGTGGCCGACGAACGCACGCCAGCGCAGTTGGCCAAAGCGTTCCATGTCACGCGTGGGGCGATGACCAATACGCTGACCAAACTCGAATGGGCAGGTCATGTGCATATCCGCCCCGACTGGGACGATGCCCGGCGCAAGTTTGTATC
The DNA here is from genome assembly GCA_031396505.1 of Rhodobacterales bacterium. Lineage (GTDB taxonomy): Bacteria > Pseudomonadota > Alphaproteobacteria > Rhodobacterales > Rhodobacteraceae > JAAFHS01. Next base: position 28,321 of record JANNKX010000239.1, on the reverse strand, counting down.
AATCAGCCCGTCTGGCCGTGCCGCGCGCGATGCCGCCGTGGCCGTGATCGCGCCCCTGATCGGCGATGTGGTGCAGGCGCTGGGGGCCGAACGTGTGCGCGCCGTCCTGCCGGTGCTGCGCGAAATGCGCACCCGGCTGGAAGAGGATTAGCGCGTATTCCAATCGCGACAGCGGGCATCCCCGACCCTCCCGCCAAAACACGGGAAAGGGGCAACAGCGCGTCAGGCCATTTCCTTATCCCACCACGCTTTTACCGGTGTTTTTCCGTGCCACTTTTCGTTAGCGTCCCGTCATGCAACACCGCTACGCGTCCTTCTTTTTGCGCCCCCTTGTCGTGCTGCGGCAGATCTGGCGCTTTCTCATGGCCCTGTGGGCGCGCACCGATCGGGCCGAACTTGGCCTTATTGCTGCGGGCGTCGCCTTCTTTGGCTTTCTCGCGATCTTTCCTGCCATCGCCGCCATCATCGCGCTTTGGGGTTTTGCCGCCGATCCCGCCGTGCTGCGCGATCAGATCGAACCCCTGCGCCAGTTTCTGCCGGTTGACGCCTTCGCCGTTCTTTCCGGGCAGGTAGAGGCACTGATTGCCACCAATTCCGGTCAACTTGGCATTTCCAGCCTGTTATCGCTGCTGTTTGCGCTGTGGTCTGCGCGCGCCGGGGTGGCGGCCCTGATCCGTGGCATGAACGCCATCCACCATTTGCCCAACCGCGATGGGTTCTGGCATCAGTTGCGTGCGGTCGTGCTGACATTGGTGCTGGTGACGCTGGTGTTGATGGCGATGTTTGCCGCCGTGATCGGCCCACTGTTGGCGCGGTTCCTGCCGATCGGCACGGGCACCGCCCTTTTGCTGGAAATGGTCAATCTTGGCCTCAGCCTTGCCTTTGTCACCCTTGCAATTGCCGCAATCTATCACCTTGGCCCCAACGGCAGCCGCGCCCCGCGTATCTTTACGCGGGGGTTGTTCATCGCGCTGATCCTGTGGGCGCTCGTGTCGCGCGGGTTCGTTCTGTACCTGGCAAACTTCAATACCTACAATCAGGTTTACGGCTCGATCGGGGCGATTGCGGCGCTGCTGATGTGGTTCTACCTGTCGGCCTATGCCGTGTTGCTGGGGGCCGCCTATGACGCCGAACGCGCCGCAGGCAAAACCGGGCGCTGATACGCTGCCAAAACCTTTCCAAAGCGTTAATATCGTGATAAAAAAAGGGGTCGGATCGTTAATTATAAAGGGAAAACTGTAAAATTGACAGCCGTCAACTTTTGCCCGCTTCAGTAGTCTTTCTCCAGAAAAATCCCGATCCCGGTGTCACCCTCACTGTCCACCTGCCCGCGCAGGGTCAGGTTGTCGGTGACATCCAGGTTCAGGCTGATTGAACTTTGGCCCTGCTGGTCCACTTCAACCTCGGTGTAGGTATTGCGCGAGATGTATTTGCCCGCGGTCAGGCTTGCCGTGCCATCTTCGGCGGTTGAAATGTCCAGATCGTCCAGCCCAAATCCCTTGCGCAGTTTGGCAACCAACCCCTCGCCACCACGCCCGGCCAGTGTTTGCACAGCACCCGCCAGCTGCACCGCCTGAAACGCCGATAGCGTATCAAGACCGCGCCCGAACAGCAGCCGTGACAATACTTCCTCCTCGGGCAGTTCCGGGTTTGACACAAAGCTGACATCGGGTGCGTCCACCGTCCCGGCAATCAGCACGGAACTTGTGATGCCATCGCTCTCGTTGGACGCCAAAATCCGCACGTAGGGCACGAAATTCCCCTCCAGCCGCAAGGTCGCCTCGCTCAGGGTCAGGCGCTTGCCCAAGATATCCAGCCGCCCCCGGATCAATTCAAATGCGCCCGACGGGATCAGGTTCGCCGTGCTGCCTGCCAATCGCAGCGTGCCGCCCAGTTCCGCGTCCAATCCGCGCCCCCGGATGAAAACCCGGTTCGGTGCCGAAATCTCTAGGTCCACTGCAAACGTGCGGCCGCCGCCACCGCCACCCGTTCCACCGCCCGCGCCATCCCCCAACAACCCCGCAAACGCACGCGTTTGGCGCACATCTCCCGGTTCGTTCACATGCGTAAGCCCCGGCAGATCGCCCGATGCGGAAAATCCGCCTGATGGCACCCTGATTTCCGTTTCAATCAGCGCCACACGCCCCCCGATGACCGCTCCGCCGTTCAGTGGCCCGTTCACCGAAATTTCGGCATTGCCGCGTGTTTCATACAGTTGCGGGTCGCGCAGAACGAACCCGGCGAGAACGATCTTCAAATCCGCAAGGTAGGGTGCCGACGTACCAACCGCGCCCTGTACGGTCATCTGCCCGCCCGTCGAAAGGCTGCCGCGCGCATCGATGTCGGCCCGCCCGCCCGCCAGCCGCGCTGTGCCCACCACCCCGTCCAGCCTGAACGGAAGATCGGGGGACGCATATCGCCCCTCACCCAAGGTGACCTGCCCCGATACCGATGACAGCTGCAATGGCCCGTTCACCGCAACATCAAATCCCAAATTGCCTGACAGGTTGCCAGGGTTGATGAACCCGTTCAACAACCCCGCCTGCGCCTGCCCGGCAATTGCCAGATTGGCGCGGCGATAGTCCGGGTCCACCTGCCCGGTGATTGTGGCCGCAATTCCCCCCGGCCCCTGGGCGCGCAGGTCAAGCCGCGTTGCGGCGGTGGATTGTGCGATGGTACCCATCACTGTCACGGGCCCCGCAAATTCTGGCAACAGCAGTGCCAGATTGGCCAGCCGCACATCCACCGCGACATCACGCGCCGCCCCCGTCACCGTGCCTGTGGCGGTTCCCGTGATCTGCGGGTTCTGCACGCGGGCCCGTTCGATTTGCACCAGGCCGTCGGTCACCTGCAATGCCGCCGAAATCGTACTTGTTCCGGCCAGCAGGCGGTCCGCCTCGGTCTGCCCGACAGTGATGTTGCGTGTCTGGCCGTCGATTGTGATCTGGCCCTTGTCCAGCGTGCCCACAAAGGTTGCCGCCGTGGTCAGCCCGCCGCCGAAACCGGCACCAAGCACGGCCAGGTCAGCGAACTGCAAATCAGCTTTCAGGTCATGCCCTGCCGGGTCGATCCGTCCCGCAGCGCTGGCCACCAGATTGGTGGCGTTGATGCGCAAATCAAAAAGATCAAAACCGCCATCGCGCAGATCGCCCACGACAGCAATCTTTGACGCTCCACGCAGCAGATTATCCACCGCCGGAACCCCGACAACGATGCTTTGACCAGTGCCGTCAAGCGTTAGCCGGCCCGCCGCGATGCTGCCCGCAAAGGTCGCATCAGCGTTCAGGCTGCCGCCATAGGCATCACCCAGTGCGCCCAGATCGCGAAACGCCAGTGTCGCGCGCAGATCACTGTCATCCGTTGCAACGCGGCCCGACATCGTTGCGGTCAATGATGCCGCCTGCACCGTTACATCGCGCAGCATTAGCCCGGCCTCGTCGCGCAAAACGTCTGCCGCGACAATTGACGTGCCGCGCAGCAGCCGGTCAACCTCGGCAATGCCGATCCCAAGATTAGTGCCGACAAATCGGGTCGTACCATCAAAGGCACCGCCCAGCGGGGTAAACTTACCCCTGACCATCACATTACCCGCGCCGCGCAGGGGTTGGCCGACAAGGCCGGACAGAGTTGAAATATCACTGCTGCGCAGCATCACCCACCCAGATGTAGCAAGCCCGGTTGTGATGCCTGCAACCTCCAGCTTGGCATCCGCGGAATAGCCCAGCCCTGCAATTGTCAACTTTGAGATAGAAACTGTTGGCTCGCCGTCGTTCCAATCCACGATGGCCTGCCCGGATACCGCAGGGCCAAGCGCTTTTGCCAGCGCCGGGTCGGTGGGCCGCATGCCGCTGGCCGCATAATCAAAGGTCGCGCCAAAACTACGTGCGCCTCCATTTCGTGCAATTCGGCCCGATCCGGTCAACGCAAGCTGGTCTATCGCGATATCACTGCGCGCCAGACCGTCGATCTGTAGATCGGTGGTCCAGCCATCGCCGCTGGCTGCGTCAAACCGCAGCGCAATCGCCGCCCGGTCAACGCGTGTTTCCACATCACCCGATATTGGCAACAGTACGGGAACACCGTCGGATGATGCCAGCGTGCCGGTCAGATTGATCCGCAGCGGCAGCCCGTCAGGAGCAAAGGCAAGATCGCCATTCAGGGCAAGCGCGCGCGTGGTCATGGCAAAATCTTGCAGCGTGACATGCCCTGTCGCATCGGCAGAACCTTGTAGTTGTACGGCAATATCGTCGCCAAAGAAGGTTGCGTATTCCGGCAGGAAAAGCGGTGCCGGATTACCAGACAGGTCGGCGGCAAAAGCCTGTACGCCATCGCCTTGTTGGGCAATGGTCAAGCGGCCCGCCAGACGCGGGATATTGTCGGTGCGCAGATCGAGTGTCGCGGCAAAATCATCCATTGTGCCGCTGCCCACAAGTTCCAGCCGCGCCGATGGCCGCCCCGGCAAGTTCAGCAGCGTTGCGGCAATGCCATCAGCGGCCTCTTCGGCACGGATATCCACCGCGACGGCACGGGTGGTGTTAGAATAGCTTGCAGCAACGACAATGCGCCCGGTGATGCCGTCCGTGCGTTCCAACACAAGGTCGGCGGCACCATCGCCTGCATTCAGGGTGCCAGATGCCTCAAGACGTCCTGTCACGGCCCGGCCAAACACGGCCTCGCCCAAGATGATTTCATCGGCTGCAACGCGCCCGATGGTCACCGATACCGGCAATTCGGGCAGGGCAAAGGCCGTCGCCTCTGGGGCGGGGATATCGCTGTTGCCCATCGTGGGCGTCCGGTCGATGATGATGCTGTCGGCCGTCAGCTGATCAACGGTCAATTCGCCCGATAGCAGAGCAGACCTGCTCCAGTCCAACGTGACACCGGTCAGGGTGATCCAGACGCCGTCATCGTCGGCAATCATCAGGCGTTCGATGGATGCCTGCGATGACAAAGCCCCGGCAAAGCCTACGATGGTGACCTGCCTGCCCGCGCCCGACAGGTTGTCCTCCAGAAAGGCCGTCAGATAATCGCGGTCATCCTCTTGCGCGATTGCCGCGAAGGGCAGGGCGCAGAGCAGGCTGATGGCAAGACCCGGGCGCATCAGAATGATTGCCCGATGCCGATGTAGAACTGCACGCCGTCGCCTGTGGTGCCGCCAACAGGGGCTGCCACATCAAACCTGATGGGGCCAAATCCTGTGGCGTAACGCAGGCCCAGCCCGGCACCGGCGTGCCAGTCATCACCCGGATTGCCAAAATCGCCGTCGCTGACATGGCCGGTATCGACAAAGCCAACAATCCCGATGGTGTCGGTCACCCGTGCGCGCACTTCTGCCGACAGCGCGACAAAGCGTGTGCCACCGGTTTCAACGGGTGTGCCGCCATCATTGGCCGTCACACCCAGCGATTGGTAGGGCTGCCCGCGCACAGTGCCACCCCCCCCCGAATAGAACAGATCGTCGCGCGGCGTGGCCAGAAGCCGCGATCCGGTGATGAGGCCGCCCTGCACACGGCCTGCCAGCACTACACGGTTGTTTTCGCCAAGGCCACGATAGGCGCGGGCATCGAAGGTCAGCCGCGTGCCCGAATCCGTGGTGCCAAAGCCCAGAAAGGGTTTGATTTCGGCATCAATGTAGAAACCGCTTGTCGCATCGGTCTTGCTATCGCGCCTGTCCCAAGTGGCGCCGATAGGCAAGCCCAGATTGCGAAACCGAAAGTCACCGGCCGCATCAGTGCCATCCGAAAAATCGTACTGCAATCCGACCCGTGCCGTTAGTTGTTCCGAAATGATCTGTGTGAGTCCGATCCCGATCGTAAAGGTATCCGCGCGGTAGTCTTCTTCGTCCAGCCGCGCGATGCGGGTATTGAAGGTCAGTGTCGTGTCGGGGGTCAGCGTGGCGGGTCGGTCAATAGTGACCCCAAGGCTGTAATCGACATCGCTATTTTGTGCACCGATATTGGCGATCTCGCCATCAATCTTGAATCGCTCGGCCCCGCCCAGCAGATTGCGATGCAACCAGAACCCCGACAGTGTGACGCCTTCAAGGCTGGCGATTTCAGCACCAATACTGTAGCGGCGGGTTTTTTCCTCGGCCACGGTGGCGGTGATCCCGATCAGGTCGGGGGACGTGATGGTGTCATCCTCGGTCATAGTGACCGACCGAAATACGCCAGTGCGGCGCAGGCGTTCGGCGGCAAGGCGCAACTCTTCGGGGCTGTAAACCTCACCCTCTGGCAGGCCTGCAATCTTGCGGATGCGACGTTCGCGCATCCGGTCCTGACCCGTAATTGTCAGCGTGCCAAACCGCAAGCGCGGGCCTGGGTCGATTGCCACTTCCGCGGAAAGAGTTGTGGCGATGTGATCTGCGATGACGCGCTGATCTGAAGGCATGGCTTTGGCATGGCCAATCGCGCGCCAGCCGTCAACTGCCGTAGCGACGGCTGCACGGACTTGTCCGCTTGCGGCAATTTCGCCCGCAGAAAAGCCGTTTGGCAGGGCGGTTTCGGGGGCAAGAGGGGCCACTGTTGCACGGGAGAAGCGGAATAAGGGCCCAGGGTCAATGCTGACCGAGACTTGTGCGATACGAGCCGGCAGATCAAGCGGGGCAATGGATGCTGCCTCGCGCCCGTCGATCAGAACTTCAATGACGGGAGAGTAATACCCCTTGGCGTACAAGGCCCCGATCAGGCGACTGTATTCACCGCGCGCGGCGGCGAGAACAACTTGAGGATCGGATCGTTCTTCAGGTGCAATCGCAAGCAAAAGTGACGCATCACGTAAGTCATCAGTCAGCGGCGCAGGGTCATCCTTGACGGAAAAGGCAATACGATCCTGCGCATTTGCGGCAGACAAGCTGCATATCGTGGCGAACAGCGCGATGTGCTGTGCCAGACGTGCCAGATATCTGTGTGTTGCCACTTCTGCCCCCGTTGAACCGCCTTGACGCTATGTCATGGAACGCATGCATCGGCAATTCACGACTGACTTCGCGGGTTCAACGCGGTTATTGGGCGGCAAGTTCCCGCGCGGGTGATAATCTTGTCTCGCTGATGGCGGACAGCGCAAGGGCCGCAGCACCATGGGCCCAAAGCATCTCGCCCCAAGCATGAATCTCGATCGGCGGCAGCGGGCGGCCGGTGTTCAGGACATGGGCCTTCATCTCGGCAAGTGTGTCGGCTGCGTAAAGGTAATCAAACCGCATCCGCTCGCCGGACAGGATGATCAGCGCGGGGTCGAACAGGTTGACGACATTGGCCAAACCAAGCGCCAGATAGCGCCCCGCCCGGTTAAAAATGGATCGCGCTGACTGGTTCCCGGCCTTTGCATGATCATAAAGGCTTTCCAACAGCACAATCATCGACTGCCCGCCTTTGTATGTCCAATCCAAGGCGGTCGTCGCTTCACGCGCCAAGGCATAGTCCGCGACGTACGCTTCCAGACAGCCGCGCTGGCCGCAGCGGCACAGCGCGCCGTCGAGTTGCACCTTGGTATGCCCCAACTCCATACCAAGACCCATTGCCCCACGATAAAGCCGATGGTTGATGACAAGGCCCATACCGACGCCATGTTCGATGGTGACGACCGCGAAATCCGACCGCGACCGTCCGGCCCCGAACCACAACTCGGCAAGGGCACACAGGTTCGCGTCGTTGTCGATGTGAACTGGCAGGCCAAGCCGAACGGACGCCGCCAAAGCCAGTGGTGCATCGCGGTCGCGCAACACGGAAGACCATAAGACGGCGCCGCGGGCACTGTCGATATGTCCGGGCAACGCAATGCCGGCCCCGGATAATTCGTGTCGCGCAAAGCCAGCCTTGGCGCACGCCTTGTCCAGCAGCGTTTCGGTCGCGTCCAGAATTTCTGACAAGGAGAATGCGGTTGGCGGTCGGGCGACGTGGTAGTCAGCCATCAGATTACCGGCAAAATCGACAATGACAGCCGACATGTCACGATCACTTATCTTGAGACCGGCCACATGGTGCGCATCGGCGCGCACACCCAACGCGACGGCGGGCCGCCCGCGCCCAGAATCACTGTCGCGCGGGGCTGCGACTTCTTCGATCAGGCCACATTCGATCAGTTCGCTTGTCAGTGTCGTAACAGAAGCAGGGCTGACGCCCAGATCTTTGGCGAGTTGAACACGGGGAATCAGGCCGGCTGCACGAATGCGATCGAAGACTTGCTGCCGGAGGGGGCGCATCGTTTCGGACAGCGGAGGAATCAGAGGCCCGCAGCCAGGCTGCCGCCTTTCTTCGGTTTCTCGCTGCACGCGCAAGACCATTATTTTGACCTTTGAACAAAAAATAAGACTTTTTGACCTAACAGAGCGTCAAACGTGCTGCATCGCAGCACGAATTCGACGGAAATCTAGGCAACACATGATTTGCCCATGAATTTTATTTTGACAACTGAAATTATTCACGGCTATTTTCCCCGCGTGCCGACGAATCTGTCGGACCGGCCATGTGCTGGCCGCATCTATGGGAGGACTACAATGCGGAATGTATTTCTTGCCGCCGTCATTGCGACGGCAGGCTTTTCGTCGGCTGCACTAGCAGAAGGGCTGAAAATCGGCGTGTCCTGGGCTTCGTTCCAGGAAGAGCGCTGGAAGATTGACGAAGCTGCGATGAAGGCTGCGATTGAAGCAGCTGGAAACGAGTATATCTCGGCTGATGCCGAATCGTCGTCGGCCAAACAGTTGACGGATATCGAAGCGCTGATCGCACAGGGCGCAAATGCCCTGATCATCAATGCGTGGGACAAAGACGCCATCGGGCCGGCCATTGAGGCCGCTGCTGCCGAAGGGATCCCGGTCGTCGGCTATGACCGTCTGATCGAAGATGACCGCACTTTCTATCTGACGTTCGACAACGTCGGCGTGGGCCGGATCATCGCGGAAAACGTGTTCGCAGCCGTGCCGGAAGGCAACTATGCAATCATCAAGGGTGATCCGGGCGATCCGAACGCAGGCTTTCTGCTGCAGGGCATGATGTCGGTCATCCAGCCTGCCGTTGATTCGGGCGCAATCACGATTGTTGGCGAGGCGTTCTCGGATGGCTGGAAGCCGGAAAATGCCCAAAAGAACATGGAGCAAATCCTGACCGCCGCAAACAACGACGTTGACGCCGTTCTGTCGCAGAACGACGGCATGGCGGGTGGTGCAGCGGCTGCGCTTGCCGCACAGGGCCTGACGATCCCGCTGGGTGGCCAGGATGGCGACCTTGCAGCGATCAACCGCGTTGCACGCGGCACGCAGACTGTTTCGGTTTGGAAAGACGCGCGCCAGCTTGGCACCGCAGCCGGCGAAATCGCCTCGGCCTTGGCGGCTGGTGCGGCGCTCGACTCGATCGCGGGCGCAACCAAGTTCTCGGGTGGCGAGAAGGGGATTGAAATGAACGCAATCCTGCTGGCACCGACCCCGCTGACCGTTGCAAACCTGAACGTCGCAATCGACGCAGGCCACATCACCAAAGAGCAGGCCTGCGAAGGCGCAATTGCCGACGTTGTCGGCTGCGAATAAGCAATCCGAAAGCAGGCGTCGGGTTTGCCCGGCGCCTGCTGTTTCCCTTCTTTACGGTTTAATACAGGGCCGCTGACGCCTGCCCCCCCCGCGTTGTCTTCGGGGTCTGAGCGCCATGCGCAACCAACGAACAAATTGCCAGCCGGGGTACCAACATGTCTGAGGCTACTTCTTCCACCGCCACATCTGGCGCGCCGGATGTGCAACCGGGACCGATTGGCCGCTTTCTGAAAGCCACCGAAATTGACACACGCCTTTTGGGTATGTTTCTTGCGGTGATCCTGATCTGGAGCGGCTTCCATCTTTACGGCGAACTCTTCAGAGGCGGCGGTGCATTTCTGACGCCGCGCAACCTGTGGAACCTGTCTGTCCAAACGTCTTATATCGGCATCATGGCGACGGGCATGGTGCTTGTCATCATTACACGCAACATCGATCTTTCTGTTGGCTCGATCATCGGTGTCACCGGTATGGCGATGGGCCTGCTTCAGGCAGAGATTCTTCCCCCGGTGATCGGTCTGGGGAACCCGATCATCTGGATCGTGACCGCCGTTGTCGGTCTGGTGATGGGATCGCTGATCGGTGCGTTTCACGGCTGGCTGATCGCCTATCGCGGCATCCCATCCTTCATCGTCACGCTTGGTGGTCTGCTGATCTGGCGCGGCATGGCGTTTCTTTCGGCATCGGGGCGCACAATCGCGCCGATGGATGAAACGTTTGCGCTGCTCGGTGGCGGGCCGTACGGCGCGGTCGGTGAGGTCGGCAGCTGGGTGGTCGGCATTCTGGCTTGCCTTGGCATTCTGGCACTGACCTACACCGGTCGCCAGAACCGCAAGCGGCACGATTTCCCGTTGCGTCCAATGTGGGCCGAAGTGACCATGGCAGGCCTTGGTTGCGTGATGGCGATTGGCGCGGTACTTCTGGTGAACGCCTATCCATGGCCGAAGGGCATCCTGGAGCAATACTATACCAAACTGGGCCAGTCGGTGCCCGAAGGCGCATTCATCAGCCATGGCTTTGCGATCCCTGTTCTGTTGATGCTGAGCGTGGCCATCATGATGACATTTCTGATGACCCGTACACGCTTTGGCCGCTATGTTTTTGCGATCGGCGGCAACCCGGAAGCTGCACTGCTGGCGGGGATCAACACGCGTTGGGTAAAGCTGAAGGTTTTCGCCCTGATGGGGGCGCTTGCGGGCCTTGCTGCGATCATCGTCTCGGCACGTCAGAATTCAGCGACAAACGCGATGGGTGATCTTGACGAACTTTATGTGATCGCCGCTGCAGTGATCGGGGGCACGTCATTGGCTGGCGGTTCGGGCACGGTCTATGGTGCCATCCTTGGGGCGGTTGTGATCCTGAGCCTGCAATCCGGAATGGTTCTGATTGGCTTTGGTGACGGTTCATACCAGAAGATCGTGGTGGGAACGTCGCTGGTTCTGGCCGTTTATCTTGACATGCTTTACCGCAAAAACGTGAAATAGGGGGACGCCATGACCAATAGAGGAACCCCACTTGTAGAGTTGCGCGACATCTCGATCTCATTTGGTGGGATCAAAGCTGTGGATCATGTCACGGTCGATCTTTATCCGGGCGAAGTGGTTGGTCTTCTGGGCCATAACGGGGCTGGAAAATCGACGCTGATCAAATGCCTGTCAGGGGCGTACAAGGCGGATGCGGGCGAGATTCTGATTAACGGTCAAAAGGTTGAAATCAATAACCCGCGTGACGCGCGGGCGCAAAATATCGAGACGATCTATCAGACACTGGCGCTTGCAGACAATCTTGATGCCGCCTCAAACCTGTTTCTGGGGCGTGAGGTTGTGGGTGCCGGTGGTGTGCTGGATGACAGCAGAATGGAGGCGGAGACGCGCAAGATCATGAAGCGCCTCAATCCGAATTTCCGTAAATTCAATGTGCCGGTATCGGCGCTTTCGGGTGGCCAGCGGCAATCAGTGGCCATTGCGCGGGCCGTGTATTTCAACGCGCGTATCCTGATCATGGATGAACCGACCGCGGCGCTTGGCCCGCAGGAAACACAGATGGTGGCCGAGCTTATTCAAGAGCTGAAGGCGCAGGGTCTGGGGATTTTCCTTATCGAGCATGACATTCACAACGTGATGAAGCTGTGTGACAGGGCGTCGGTGATGAAGAACGGGCAGCTTGTCGGCACTGTGGACGTGAATGCAGTCACGGACGAAGATATTCTGGGGATGATCATTCTTGGCAAGAAGCCTGCAAAGGCTGCGTGATGTACATCGGACTTGACCTTGGGACTTCGGGTCTGAAGGGCGTTCTGATCGACGATGCACAGCGCGTGTTGGTCGAAGCGATTGCGCCTTTGTCGGTAAGCCGTCCGCTGGATGGTTGGTCCGAACAGGCCCCGGCTGATTGGATCGCGGCAGCGGAATCGGTGATGGACCAGCTGTCGGTGCACGGATTGTCGCATGTGCAGGGTATCGGTCTGTCGGGGCAGATGCACGGTGCCACGCTGTTGGATGCGGCGGATCAGGTGCTGCGGCCGTGTATTCTGTGGAACGATACCCGTAGCCATGAAGAGGCCGCCGAACTGGACGCAGACCCGCTTTTCCGCAGGGTGACGGGCAATATCGTGTTTCCGGGATTTACTGCACCCAAGTTGGCGTGGATCTGCCAGCATGAACCGGCGATCTGGGACCGCATTGCCAAGGTTTTATTACCAAAGGACTATCTGCGCCTCTGGCTTACGGGCGAGCATGTGGCTGAGATGTCGGATGCGGCGGGCACAAGTTGGCTGGACACTGGCAAACGCGATTGGTCTGATGACTGCCTGGCCGTGACGGGCCTTGCGCGAAGCCACATGCCGCGTCTTGTAGAAGGTTCGGCGGTTTCGGGAAACTTGCGCGACGCGCTCGCCGCACGCTGGAGCCTGCCTTCCGGTGTCGTTGTGGCAGGTGGGGGGGGTGACAATGCGGCTTCTGGCGTTGGCGTCGGCGTCGTTCGCGCAGGCGACGCGTTCGTCAGTCTGGGTACATCCGGCGTTCTTTTTGCGGCCAATGATGGCTACCATCCCGATCCTGCCACGGCGGTGCATACCTTTTGCCACGCACTGCCCGACATGTGGCACCAAATGGGTGTGATCCTTTCGGCGACAGATTCCTTGAACTGGTACGCAGGTCTGGTAGGGACCAATTCCTCCAGTCTGACGGGGGAGTTAGGGCCGCTGCAAGCGCCGGGCAAAACGCGCTTCATGCCCTATCTTGGTGGTGAGCGGACGCCGCTGAACGATGCTGCAATTCGCGGGGCATTTATCGGGCTGGAACATGCAACGGATCGTGCCACGGGCACGCGTGCCGTGTTGGAAGGCGTGACGTTCGCATTTCGCGACTGCCGCGATGCGCTGGCAGCGACTGGCACGCGATTTGAACGTCTGCTTGCGGTCGGTGGTGGATCACGGTCCGACTACTGGCTGGCGGCCATTGCAACGGCGCTTGATTGCCCTGTTCAGGTGCCTGTGGCCGGTGATTTTGGCGGCGCATTCGGTGCGGCGCGGCTTGCACTGATGGCGGCAACCGGAGCCGGGGCAGAAATTGCGACTTTGCCGCAGATCGCTCGCACGATTGACCCTGTCGCGGTACTTTCGGCTTCTTTCAACGACGGCTACGCGCGTTACCGTGCCGCCCAAACAGCTCTCAGAGGTTTGACATGACCGATTTCTTCAAAGGTATTCCGGCCATCGCTTACGAAGGCCCGGACAGCACGAATGAATTTGCCTTTCGTCACTATGACCCGAACGAGGTCATTTTGGGCAAGCGGATGGAAGATCACCTGCGCTTTGCGGTGGCCTATTGGCACAGCTTTGCCTGGCCGGGAGGCGACCCGTTCGGTGGGCAGACCTTTGACCGCCCGTGGTTCGGCGATACGATGGATCTGGCGCGCCTAAAGGCGGACATCGCGTTCGAGATGTTCGACATTCTGGGCACGCCATTCTATGCATTTCACGATGCCGATGCGCGACCCGAGGGCGCAACCTTCGCAGAATCAAAGCGCAACCTTGAGGAAATCGTTGATTATCTTGCGGAAAAGCAATCCGCGCATAAGGCAAAACTTCTGTGGGGTACGGCAAATCTGTTCAGTCACAAACGCTGGATGGCGGGGGCGGCGACGAACCCCGACCCGGAGGTATACGCCTATGCTGCGGCTACGGTGAAATCCTGCCTTGATGCCACGATGAAACTGGGCGGGCAGAACTATGTGCTGTGGGGCGGGCGCGAAGGGTATGAGACGCTGCTGAACACCGATCTTGCAACCGAACGCGCGCATGCGGGGCGCTTTTTGCAACAGGTGGTGGATTACAAGCACAAGATCGGCTTTTCGGGTGCCATTCTGATCGAACCCAAACCGCAAGAGCCGTCAAAGCACCAGTATGACTATGACGTGGCCACAGTGTACGGCTTTCTGAAGGATTTCGGTCTGGAGAAAGAAGTTCAGGTAAATATCGAACAGGGTCATGCCATTCTTGCAGGACATTCGTTCGAACACGAGATTGCGCTTGCGTCGTCTTTGGGCATTTTCGGCTCAATCGATATGAACCGGAATGATTATCAATCCGGCTGGGACACGGATCAGTTCCCCAACAATCACGCTGAAAAGGCGCTGGCTTTCTATGAAATCCTGCGCGCAGGTGGATATACCACAGGAGGCACCAACTTTGACGCTAAAATCCGGCGGCAAAGCATTGATCCAGTCGATCTGATCCTTGCGCATGTCGGGGGCATGGATACCTGCGCCCGTGCCTTGAAAGCCGCAGCTTTCATGTTCGAAGACGGCCCGCTAGAGGCTGCCCGCAAGGCACGCTATGCCGGTTGGGCTCGCCCCGGCGCGCAGGCGATGCTGGAACAACCGCTTGAGGTGATTGCGGCGGCGGTCGAGGAAAACAACATCAATCCCAAACCACGTTCCGGCCGACAAGAGCGGCTTGAAAATCTGTGGAACCATTACATCTAACGTGTGTTCCGCCCTTTGCCTTTAGTTTCATTTAGTGCGGCATCAGCGCCCTGCCGCAGCAGTCAGGAATAAAAAATGGTCTATACCCCACGCGCTGATCGCTATGACCGGATGATCTATCGGCGCTGCGGCGCGTCCGGGTTGATGTTGCCCGCCATTTCATTGGGGCTGTGGCATAACTTTGGCGATGACACGCCGCATGACACAAAACGTGCGATCTGCCAGACGGCCTTTGACCATGGCATTACGCATTTCGATCTTGCCAACAATTATGGCCCGCCGCCGGGCAGTGCCGAAGAGGCATTTGGCGAAATTCTGCGCACCGATTTCGCCAACCTTCGGGACGAGCTGATCATTTCGTCCAAGGCGGGCTATTCCATGTGGAACGGTCCGTATGGCGAATGGGGCAGCCGCAAGTCGTTGATCGCGTCGTGTGACCAATCGTTGAAGCGTATGGGCCTTGATTACGTCGATATCTTCTATTCGCATCGCTTTGACCCGGACACGCCGTTGGAAGAAACCATGGGCGCGTTAGACACGATCGTCCGGTCGGGTCGTGCGATGTATGTGGGCATTTCAAGTTACAACTCTGCCAGAACGCGCGAGGCAGCGGCGATCCTGAAATCGCTGGGCACACCGCTGGTGATCCATCAACCCAGTTACAGCCTGCTGAACCGCTGGGTGGAAACCGATGGCTTGAAGGATACTCTGCGCGACATCGGTGTGGGGTCCATCGCGTTTACACCTTTGGCGCAGGGCATTCTGACGCGCAAGTATCTGAATGGCATTCCCGATGGCAGCCGGGCGGCAATGGGCAAAAGTCTGGATCCGGCGACCATCACGCCGCAGGCGCTGGCATCGGTGCGGGCGCTTGATGCGTTGGCGCAAACGCGTGGGCAGACGTTGGCGCAGATGGCGCTTGCCTGGGTGCTGCGTAATGGCGGGATCACGAGCGCGCTGATCGGCGCATCAAAGCCAGAGCAAGTTGCCGATTGCGCCGGGGCCATCAGCAACCTGTTGTTCAGTGCCGATGAGCTTGTGCAGATCGACAGAATATCCAAGGAAGAGGATATCAACCTCTGGGCCAGATCGAGCGAGACTGACTAAGCAATACGTCAGGACACCAGAAAACCATTCCGTTCCCGCAGGATGCAGGATGTGACACCGCTTGTGCGTGTCTTGATCGCCTCTACATGTCATAAACATGGTGGAATCGAAGTTTGCGCCTTAGGTAGGGGCAAGAATCATGCGCGGTGCCAAATGACACTGACCCTCAGAATAGAAAATTACCGGTCGCTGGAAGGCGGCAGCCCGATTGAAGTGACCAGCACTGGCCATCCCCTCCGGATCGGGCGCGCGAATGGCATGGACTGGGTGCTTCCGGACGCGACGCGCTTCATTTCCAGCCATCACTTCGATGTTGATATGCGCGACGGCGGGTGGTGGTTGACAGACAGATCGACCAACGGCACTTTTCTTGTCGGGCAACCGTACCGTTTGGATGGCCCTTACCGATTGCAACAGGGTGACCGGTTTCAGGTTGGTCAGTATTTTGTTGTCGTTCTTCTGGGCGTTGGTTCGCCTGCCCAAACGTACACCAGCGGACCAGGCCCTGCGTTCGGTGGCCCCGCGGTCTATCAGCCCCAGGCAAGCAATGACTTTGCCGATCCTTGGTCCGTTGGGTCACCGGTGGTGGCGCCCGTTGATCCGATGCCCCGCGGCGATTATCAGCGCACGTCAGACTTTGGTGACGAGTTTATAGCGGCACCTTCTATCCGCCCTGCACCGCAGCAAATGCCACCACAGCAAATGCCGCCGCAAGTTGCGCCGCCCAATCCGACATGGACAACCCCGCCAACGCCGTTCCAGCATGGACCAAGCGAAGGCTTTGCTGGCACACCCGCGCCCGTCGCCCCAGTTGCGCCGCCCCCACCAGCACCGCCCGTTCCGACACCTGTTGCAGGACCGCCTCCGCCGCTCATTCTCGCCGCAGCGTCGACCGCTGCCCCTGTGGGTGGCAAACCCGACGAGGCAGCAGGTCAGGCGTTTCTGCGGGCCTTCTGCGAAGGGGCCGAGGTTTCGGCAGATTCGGTGGGGAAACTTGTGCCAACAGATTTTGCGCGCGAATTGGGGCGCACCATGCGTGTGATGACATCGGAAATGATGGCCCTGTTGCAGGATCGCGCGACGACGAAGCGGTTTACCAAAGGCGGTGACCGCACAATGATCGGTGCAAAAAATAACAATCCCTTAAAATTTCTGCCGGACGCAAAGCAGGCGCTTGAGGTCATGTTCCTGGCGCCGCGCGATGGGTTTCTAAAGGGTAGCGAAAGCGTCGTTGCCGGAATGTCCGATATCCGACGGCATCAGATGGCTGTTTTTGCCGCGATCCAACCGGCACTGATCAAGCTTTTGTCGGATCTGGCACCCGAATCAATTGATGACGGATCGGGTGGTGGCGGTTTGTTGGGTGGTGGCGCGAACAAGAAAAAGGCTTGGGATACGTTTGTGGAGCGCTGGGATGCCAAGGCGGGGGCGCATGAAAACGGGATGCTTGATGTGTTCCTGCAGCATTTCGCCGAAAGTTATGCAGCGGCGGTCGCGGCCGCATCCAAGGATAGCGGAACGGTTGACTGATCCTTGGCCCCTGATAGGGTTATTGTATTGATCTAATGGGAATTGAGCATGGCGATTGATTGGCTGACCGATCCGGTTTCTGATGACTTTCCTTGCGGTGCCGACCTCGTCGCGACGGATGACGATGGTTTTATTGGCTACTACTTTGAGGCTGAAGCCGCCCTTCCAGAACGGTACTTTGTTCCGGGTATCCGCGCGGCGGGTGACAATTTCGCCCGCGGCACAGTGTTTGACCCAAAAAGCATCCGCCACGCCGCCGAAAAAGAGACGATTCTTGGCCTTTTGCGCAAGAGCCGTGACATCAGACTTCTATCACTTCTCGCGCGCCAGCAGATTTTGGCGGGCCGGCTGGAGGGGTTTGTGGAGGCCGTTGATGCCATCGCGTCCCTGCTTGAAGCTCATCCTACAGATGTTCACCCACAAGACACGGCGGACCGCCGTGGAGCGCTGGAAGAACTGGGTGCCGCGACAACGGTCGTGACGCCGTTGCAGTACATCAACATCGCAGGGTCGGGTGAGGTGACTTTGCGCAAGTACATGGCGGCGACGGGCCAATCCGAACCGCGTGAGGGCGAAGTGGGCCTGAACGGCCCGAACCTGCTGGGCGAGCTGGGTTCACCATCAAACAAAGGTGCAGTGGATCAGTCGTGGAAACTGATTGGTGCAGCGCTTGACGCAATTCAGCGAATCAAGGGTGCATGTCTGCGCGGCGACCGGCCTTTCACAATCGGCCTTGTGGCAACCGGTGACACCTTGTCAGAGATGCGCAACCTGATCGCGCAGGGCCGCCCGGATTTGCAGACCGAAGCGACGCCGACCGCGACCATCGCGACCGCCGCACCGATGACAACGAGTGCCGGTGAATCGATGGCCGCTGCGCCTTCGTCCACGGCGACCGTTCCGTCATTGGCCCCGCAAGTGATTCCGTCACAGGCAGCAGCACGGCAAGCATTGCGGGCGATCGAGGTGTTTTTTGCGCGATACGAACCATCATCCGCGACGCTGCTTCTGGTGACGCAGGCGCGTCTGCTGGTTGGAAAGCCGTTGATCGAAGCAATTGAAACACTGCTTCCCGAAGATGCGAACAAGGCCCGGATCGACTTTGGTGCGAATACCGGGTTCTCGATGTCGATGGACCGGCTGCGGCTGTTGTCCAAGGAGCTGGTAAGCCTTGTTCCGGCGGAACCCGAGGCAGACCCCGGCCCGCCCCCAGTGATCACGACACGCGCTGAAGTTGCGGCATGGTTGCGCGACGTGGAAGATTATTTCCGAAAACGCGAACCGGCGTCACCAATTCCTCTTCTCTTGTCGCGCGCGAAGTCGTATCTTGACAAGGATTTTTCCGCTTTGGTCGCAGAGTTCATGCCTGGAAAGGCAAACCCGTGATCGCAAAATGCCATTGTGCAAAACCGTTGACTTTGTAGGACAATAGACGTTTTATCCGCGACATACCCAAAAAGGGAGATTTGAACATGCCCGCTGACTCGGCAACAGGTTTTATCAAGCGTAACCGCCCCCCACGGGTGATGATTTCTTATGAAGATCCCTACGATAGCGAAAAGATGGTGGAACTGCCGTTCGTGATGGGCGTGATGTCAGACCTGTCGGGTAATGCGTCGAAGGTGGAGAAACCTGGGCTGGCGGATCGGAGCTTCACCGATGTGACCGGATCGACGTTGGACGACTATATGAAAAGCGTGGCACCCGCGCTGTCATTCACCGTTGAAAACACGCTTGACCCGGCGACCGGCGGCAAGGTCGGCATCAACCTCGAATTCAACAGCATGGATGACTTTGGCCCCGCGGCAATTGCCAAGCAGGTTCCAGCATTGAACAAGTTGCTTGAAGCGCGTTCGCAGCTTGCAAACCTTGCGCGCTACATGACCGGAAAAGCAAAGGCGCAGGACCATATTCGCGCGCTGCTGAATGACCCCGAATTAATGGCGGCTTTGGCCGAACGTTCGGAACGGGAAGGCAAGGAAGAATAGTCCGCGCAAGACGAGTATCTGGCGCGATCAGGCATTTGAAGACAAGGATTGAACATGGCAAACGATGGCACTCAGAAAGAAGCCCAAGTCAGCGGCGGAGGACTGGCAGAACTTGATGAGTTTTCCGACATCCTGAAACAGACGATCAAGCCGCGTACCGACGAGGCCGCAAAGGAAGTCGACAATGCCATCGTGGCCTTGGTCAAAGAAGCCATGGCTGACGACACCGTCATTGCCGATGACGTGATCGACACGATTCAGGCGATGTTGGCCAAGATCGACGCCAAGCTGACCGAACAGGTCAACAAGATCATCCATGCGCCCGAATTTCAGAAGCTGGAAAGCAGTTGGCGGGGTCTGGCCTATACGATCAACAATTCAGAAACCGATGCCAGTCTGCGCGTCAAGGTCATGAACGTTTCGAAAGACGAGCTGAAATCGGAACTGCGTCGTTTTCCAGGTGCGAAGTGGGACAAAAGCCCGCTATTCCTGAAGGTCTATGAGCAGGAATTCGGCACGATGGGCGGCAAGCCGTTTGGCTGTCTGATCGGGGACTACTATTTTGACCAGTCAACGGGTGATGTGAACCTGCTGCGCGACATGGGCAAGATTGCCGCCGCCGCACATGCGCCTTTTATTTCAGCAGCAAACCCGACCCTGATGGGCCTTGATAGTTGGACAGAGATTGGCAATCCGCCTGATCTGTCTGAAATCTTTGAAACACCTGACTATGCCGCATGGAACACCATGCGGGATTCGGAAAACTCGCGATATGTTGGCCTTGTGATGCCCCGCGTTTTGTCGCGTGAACCCTACAGTCAAAACGGCACAGCCGTCGTTGAAGAGTTCAACTTTGAAGAAGAAACCGATGGTCACGCGGGTGGCATGTACGCGTGGATGAACGCGGCGCATGCGATGGCCGCCAACATCAACCGGGCCTTCAAGGAACATGGCTGGACGGTCCGCATTCGTGGCGTTCAGTCCGGGGGCGAGGTGATGAACCTTCCCACCCACACGTTTGATACGGGCGACGGGTCGAAAGACCTGAAATGCCCGACCGAGGTGTCGATCACGGACCGCCGCGAAGGCGAGCTGTCCAAAGCCGGTCTTATCGGCCTGATCCACCGCAAGCACACCGACAAGGCGGCCTTTATTGGTGCGCAGTCGTTGTATCGTCCCAAGAAATATGTGGACGATCTGGCTACCGCCTCTGACAACATGTCTTCGCGGTTGCCCTACATCTTCGCCGTCTCGCGCTTCAGTCATTATCTGAAGTGCATGGTTCGTGACAAAATCGGAACAAGCCCCGACCGGGTACAGCTGGAAAAAGATCTCCAGACTTGGATCAACAAATATGTTGCGGCAAACCCCGAAAGCGCCACGGAAAAAGAGAAGGCGAAAAAGCCCCTTGCGGGGGCAACCGTTCAGGTGATCGCCGATGAAGAGAACCCAGGATACTATATGGGTAAATTCTTCCTCAAGCCGCACTTCCAGATGGAAGGCATGGATATTGGCATGAGCCTGGTTTCGAAACTACCCGGCGGGAAATAAGACCGCCGAAAATCTGTTGAACTTGCCATACTGTAACAAGGAGCGAAGATATGGCCGTAGATATTTTTCTGGAACTTTCCAACAACATCAAAGGTGAATCACAAGACGCTATTCACAAGGACAAAATCGACATTTTGTCCTGGTCGTGGTCAATGTCCAACAGCGGCACAACCCACATGGGTGCAGGCGGCGGCGGCGGTAAAGTTGACGTCGGCAACCTGAACGTGACCAAGTACGTTGACCTGTCGTCAAACGACCTGATCAAGAAGTGCGCCGATGGTACCCACATCGACACCGGCTTGTTGACCGTGCGCAAATCGGGCGGCACTGCGCCGGTTGAATACTTCAAGATCAAGATCGCACACATCATGGTGACCCGTTACGACACGGGCGGCTCTAAGGACGGTCTTGACCGGATCGTGGAAAGCCTGGTTCTGAACTTCCGCAAGTTCGAAATCACCTACACCCTGCAAGAGGCAAACGGCGTTGCCGGTGCCGAAGCACTTGCTGGCTGGGACGTTGCCGCGAACGAGGCATGGTCGTCCTGATCACGAATTCCGGTTGGCGGCGAAATCCGCCAACCGGGCGTTTTGCCCTGCGCAAGTGCCTCATTCGTTTGATAATTTTCTTCTGTCGGCACGAAGGTGACCGCTGCCATGAACCAGCGCAATAAATCTGCGTCTTCCGATTCCGGGTCGCCGCGGGATCGCAAGCAGGTTTCCTTGATGCATGTATTCCGCGCGGCTGCCGAACGGGGCGACAGCAAGGATGGCAAGACAGTGTACCGGGACGGTGACCGGGAAATTTCGCAGCGTAGCAAGGAACGCCGCGAAGGGACCAACGAAGAAACGCTGCGCCGTCATCTCTCGCATGACATGGCAAGTTTGATGAACACGATCAGCCTTGACGCGATCGTGGACCTGTCGGACCATCCCTATATCCAGAAGTCTATCATAAATTTCGGTTTCAGCGATCTGTCGGCACTGTCAGACAAGGCTTTTGCCACCGGCGAAATGTCGCGGTTCATTCGCGATACACTTATCCGCCATGAACCACGCTTGATCGCCAGCACAATCGAAATTCACGTCAACCGCGATGCGGAATCTGTTACGCAACGCCTCACGTTTGATATCAGCGCAGACATGGTTGCCAGCCCCGTGGATGTTCCACTTGATTTTGTGGCAGAGGTTGATATGGGCGCGGGCAAAATTCAGATGACACGTTTGCGGGTACAGACGTGAAAAAGGCGTTTCGCGACAGCTATAACCGTGAACTGGCGCTGCTTTACGAACGCTCCGCCGAATTCGCGCGTGAGTATCCTGGTATCGCTGACCGTCTGGGCGGTCTGGTCAAAGAAAACCTTGATCCCGCAGTGGCTGGCCTCTTGGAGGGATCAGCTTTTCTTGCGGCCCGCGTTCAGTTGAAGATGGACGAAGAGTTTCGCACGTTCAGTGCGGAATTGCTGAATCAAATTTTCCCTGATTCGCTTGCACCGACGCCATCTTCGGTTCTTGTCGCGGCAAATCCGCCCTTTGCGAACAAGGATCTTGTCGAGGGGATGCATTTTGAACCCGGCTCTTACTTGGATGCACGGTTCGTCGATGCGGACCAGCGGGTAAGCTGCAGGTTTCGTCTGTGTGAACCATTGACGATCTGGCCGCTTGCCTTGGCCGGTGCGACCTATCATCCGAGCCCGGCACCCATTATGGCACTTGGTGAAAAAGAGATTGCTCCGGGAACACGCGCAGGGCTTGTCTTGCGCCTGATACGGCCGCTTGATGCCAGCCTGACTACAGAGGGTGGGCCGCTGTCCGAGGTGATGGTTGACGATCTTCCGTTCTATCTGACCGCAGATTTGCCGGACGCCGTCGCCCTTTATGAACAGTTGTTCTGCGATCTGAAACGTGTGTCGCTGCGCACATTGGATAAGCATGGCGATCCGGTATTCTTGCGTATGAACCCGGCGCAGATCCAACAAGTCGGCCTTGATGGTGATCATCCTCTTTTCCCCCGCGACCGTCGCGAATTCGCCGGCTTCGCGCGTTTGCGTGAGGCATTCGCCTTCCCGCGGCGGTTTCTCGGTTTCCGGCTCACGGGGCTGCGCCCGTTCCTAAGCCGGATTGCCAAAGGCGACGTACAAATCGTGTTCGAATTTGGCAGCAGCAATGCAAATCTTGCAGCCCGGCTGTCGGCCAAGGATTTCAGTCTGAATACGGCAGCGGCGACAAACCTGTTCGAAGAAACCGCAAGCCAGATCCGGCTTGATCACAAACGGCATGAATTCGTGGTGACACCCGATTCAAGTCCGATTACGCATTACGAAATCCACTCGATCACGGCGGTGCACGCCCACTACGCGACAGTTCAGGCACGCGTGCCGGTGTTTCCGCTGTATGGGCTGCCGCCACAGGGGGTCAAACCCGGTGACGCGCTGTACTTTACAACGCGGCGCAAATTGCGGCGTCTGACAGAACGTGAACGGCGGTTCGGGTCCAGCAAACGCTATCGCGGAACGGAAACGTTCATCACGATTTATGAACCCGAGGCGGAAAATAGTGCGCGGGCACAGCGTCTGCAGATCCGGGCTTTGTGTTCGAACAGGCATTTGCCCGAAGATCTGCCATTGGCGTCGGGGTCGGATGATTTCTTCATGTGCGAGGATGTGACGGTAACGTTGGGCTGTGTGGCGGGGCCATCGCGCCCGCGCGAATCGCTGGCGGAACTGGAACGCATTGGCCCGCATCGCATGACGGCGGGTGACAATTATTGGCGGCTGATTTCATATCTGTCGATGTCGCATTTCGCGCTGGATGTGGGCGACAGCAAACAGGTCGCCGAGGCGCTGCGCGAGATACTGTCGCTGTTTGTTGATCCGCTGGACACGACAACGGAGGCGCAATTGCGCGGCATTGTCAGCGTCGTCACGCGCCCGATCATCCGGTCGATCCGGCGGGGCGACGGCTATCACGCCGCCCGCGGGATTGAGGTGAAGGTCACAATGGATGATGCGGCTTTTGAGGGCAGCGGGATCATCCTACTGGGGGCCGTTCTGGACCGGTTTTTTGCCGAGTACGCGTCGGTCAACAGCTTTACCCAGACTGTGATCATGTCATCAGACCGCGGGCAAATCGTGGCCTTTCCGCCCCGCACCGGCACTGGCCCCCTGCTATGACCGAGTTGCCGCCCGACAAGTTTGGCTACCTGGCGCTGATGCGAGTGATGGAGCGCGGGGCAAGGGGTCGCCCGCGCATTGGCAAGAACACGACACTGAAGGAAGAGATCGTCACCATCGGTCAAGACCCGTCACTGGCCTTTCCGGTGTCCGATATTTCGGATGTTACAATCGGAAACAAGCCAGAGGTGCGCAATAACATTCTTGGCTTTTACGGCCCGCAAGGCGCGCTTCCCCTAAACACTACCGAAGAAGTGAAACGCTGGCTCGATCGCGGCGATCGGGCCTTTGTCGCGTTTACTGATGTGTTTGCAACACGATTTTTGCAGCTATTCTTCCGTTCCTGGTCAGATGTCCGTGCGATCACGCAATTCGACCATGATGGGGCAGACCGGTTCCGGAACTACATCGGCGCGTTAATGGGGATGGGCACGCCCGCGTTTCATAACCGTGATGTGATGCCAGATATAAACAAAATCTACCTCGCTCCACTTGCGATGGGCCGCATTCGCAGCCCCAAGCGGCTTGAGCAGATGATCGAGATTGATCTGGGTGCTGATGTGCGGATCGATGAACATCAACTGTCCTGGATGGTGCTGGAGCCGGACAACACCAATCGTCTGGGGCAAATCGGCAGCACGCTTGGTCGCGACATGTATGTCGGTGCGCGCGTGCCAACCGTGAATGACAAAATCAGGGTCACTGTGCGCACAAGGTCCCTGCGCGAATACCGCGATCTTCTGCCCGGTGGTGCGCTGCATGCCCGCTTGCATGCCTTAGTGCGTTGGTACGTCGGCCGCAGCGTTGATGTCGATGTTGCGCTGTCCATCCCCAGCCATGAAATGCCAGCCGCCGTTCTGGGTCAGTCAACCGAACTGGGCTGGATGGCAAGCCTGGCACCGCCCGCTAATCGCACGGGGCTTGTTCCGGGCGCAAGCTACAGCCTACCATTGAACACACCAGAAGCTGCATAGATCGGATACGTATTATGGCCGAAATCAATATCGAGAAATACGCTGGAAAAATGAACCGCCTTGGCTATGACGCCTTTCTGCAAGGCATGCGTCAAGCGCGCGGGGAAAAGAACCGCAACGTTGAGGTTTGCCATTGGCTGTTTCATGTGATCGCCAATCAGAACTCGGACATCTCGGTCACACTTAATGAATTGAAACTGGACCGTGGCCGCGTGTTGAAAGACATGGATCGCGCGATGGCGGCCCTGGACAAGAACGTGACCGAAAGCCCCGGTATCTCCGAAGGCCTGTCATCGGTTCTGAACCACAGCTGGACCTATGCCAGCCTGTTCTTTGGCGAGGTTCAAATTCGCACCGGCCACGCCCTCGTGGCCCTGCTGAACGACAAGAATCTGAAACGTGATCTATTGCGCTATTCCGCCGTCTTTGCCGACATCAGCGTTGATCAGATAAGCCGCGATGCCCGCGTGCTGTGGGCGGGGTCCGAAGAAGAAGACATGCGCCCGATGGATGGGTCGGGCCTGACATCAGGTTCGGCGGCGGCGGCTACGGCTGGTGCATCGGGCAAGGCGGCCAGCACCGCGTTGGGGCGGTACTCGCAGGACATGACAGCCGAGGCGGAATCGGGCCGTATGGACAAGGTGGTGGGCCGCGATGACGAAATCCGGCAGATCATCGACATCCTGCTGCGCCGCCGCCAGAACAACCCGATCCTGACGGGTGAGGCGGGGGTGGGCAAAACTGCCGTCGTCGAAGGCTTTGCCCAGCGTCTTGCATCGGGCGATGTGCCACCTGCGTTGAAAGGCATCCGCCTGCATGCGCTCGATATCGGGGCGATGCAGGCTGGCGCGTCGATGAAAGGCGAATTTGAACAACGGCTGCGGTCGGTGATTGATGAAGTGCAGGCCAGCCCGACGCCGATCATCCTGTTCATCGACGAGGCGCATACGCTCATCGGGGCAGGCGGGGCGGCAGGGACGGGTGATGCGGCAGGGACGGGTGATGCGGCAAACCTGCTGAAACCAGCTCTTGCGCGTGGTACGCTGCGCACCATCGGCGCCACGACGTTTTCGGAGTACCGCACGTATTTTGAAAAAGACCCGGCGCTAACCCGGCGGTTTCAACCGGTAAACGTGGATGAACCCGATACAACGAAATGCGCCTACATGCTGCGCGGAATTCTTGGCCCGATGGAAAAGCACCACAAGGTGCGGATTTCGGATGCGGCGATTGTCGCGGCGGTAAATCTGTCGGCGCGCTATATTCCATCGCGGCAGTTGCCGGACAAGGCGGTATCACTGCTGGACACGGCGTGCGCGCGAGTGGCGATTTCACAGGCGGCAACACCGGCCAAGATTCAGGACCTGCGCGAAGGTATTGCCGCGCTGGAAACCGAAATCGCAGGCAAGGCGGCACAGGCTGATCTTGGCGAGGATGCAAGCGAACGCATCGCCGAGGCCGAAAAGCAGGCCGAGGCGCTGCGTGTCGAACTGGCGGAATTCGAACTGAAATACACCGCCGAAAAGGAACTGGTGGACAACATCCTGCGCCTACGCACGGCAATGATCGGGGAAGAGGCACCCGAAGATGCCCGTGCCCAGATGACGGCGGAAATGGCACGGCTTGACGGCACCAACCCGGATGACCGGATGGTCTATGCCCATGTTGATGAACAGGCCGTGGCAAGCGTCATCAGTGACTGGACGGGCATTCCCGCAGGCCGGATGGTGGCGGATGAACTGCAATCCATCCTGAAGCTGTCCGATACGCTGCGCGAACGCGTGATCGGGCAGGATCACGGATTGAAGATGATCGCCAAGCGGATCGAGACCAGCCGCGCGGGCCTGTCCAACCCGAACAAACCGATTGGCGTGTTCATGCTATGCGGCCCGTCTGGCGTGGGGAAAACCGAAACGGCGCTTGCACTGGCCGAGGCGATTTATGGCGGTGAGCAGAATATTATCACCATCAACATGTCCGAATTCCAAGAGGCGCATACGGTGTCGCTTCTAAAAGGCGCGCCCCCCGGTTATGTCGGGTACGGCGAAGGTGGCCGGTTAACCGAAGCCGTGCGCCGCAAACCCTATTCGGTGGTGTTGCTGGACGAGATCGAAAAGGCCCACCCCGATGTGCATGAGCTGTTCTTTCAGGTGTTCGATAAGGGCATTATGGAAGATGGCAATGGTCGCCCGATCAATTTCAAGAACTGCGTCATCCTGCTGACGTCAAATGTGGGTACCGAGGTCATCATGGATATGGCAGATGCAGGCAATGTAACGCCGAACCCGGAAGAAGTGGAAACCGCACTGCGGCCGCCGCTGCAACAGGTATTCCCGCCCGCGCTTTTGGGGCGGATCGTGACGATCCCATATTTTCCTTTGGGAACTGAGGTTCTGGGTGGAATTACAAAACTGAAATTGGGCGCAGTCGCCAAGCGTTTGAAAGATGCGCATGGGGCAAAATTGTCCTATGGCGCTGATGTGCTTTCGCATATCGTTGAGCAATGCCGTGACCCCGATTCTGGGGGACGGATGATCGATAATATTATCACCAATTCAATTCTGCCTGATTTGTCACGCCAGGTGCTTAGCCGCATGGTGTCGGGCGAAAAGATGACTTCCGTTGATGTGGTGATGGATGAGGGCCGGATCGGTTATCGATTCGGGTAAATTTAGGGTTCTTTTTGAGGTAAGGCATGGATATCTTTATGGGGATCGACGGCTCTGGGCCGAGCGACAATACTGAATACACGCGCGAATTCACCAACAGTTTCGTCAAGCGTTTTCACAACAGCGGCGTGTTTCATAAGGCGGGCTATTTGCGTGGGCCCGGCATGATGGGCAGCGAAACGCCAGGCCTTGCGGCATCCGGTTTGCGCTGGGTCCGTGAGCAGGTCGCGCAAGCGACGCGTTCAAATTTGCCATACCGCATCTTTCTAAGCGGATATAGCCGGGGTGGTGCGGCCGTTTGCGAAATCGCCTATCAGCTAAAGCAAAGCGAAATAGGCGTGCATGCCATGCTGTTATTTGATGCGGTGGACCGTTCCGATCTGACGAATTCGCATGTCGATACGGTGTCATCTAACGTGGCGCGCTGTTATCATGCGATGCGTGACCCCACTGCCGGTTCGCGCGAAATGTTTGGCAACTGTGCAACACGCGCCGCCGTGTCGGGCGTTCTGACCCGGCGCCACTTTTACGGCACGCATGGTGCGATGGGGGGCACGCCGTGGACCACGGCTGGGGCCAATGGCCGGGTCGAGGAACTGAGCGGGACCGAACGCCATGGTGCGTCTGCCGGGGCATCTGTCCTGTTGGGGCCGATCGGTGGCGCGATCGTGCGGTCGCAGGCAGACCAGAACACATTCACGAATGTCACGCTTGATCAGGAACGCGCGGCCGTCACCGCGGTCTGGGCGTGGATGTCGGGTAACATGGCGACGGCGCGCACGGCTGCCTCCTCCTGATCTTTTCTACGGCGATACTTCTGCCGC
>JANNKX010000224.1:0-4966 GCA_031396505.1 Rhodobacterales bacterium | reverse complement strand
ACCACTGCACATTGTCGCACAGGTTGCGGGCGTGGGTCACGGTGTCATGGATCCGGTCGGCCATCTGGTCCATGTCCAGGTTTGGGATGGCCCGGTGCAGCGGCGATGTGCCGATGAAGGTGTGGATACGCGGGCGGCGGGCGTGTTTCACCGCCTCCCAGCAGCGGTCGATATCCTTGTAGTTGGCGCGGGCAAGGCCGCACACTTGGGCGTTCTGCGCGATTTTGGCGATGCCGCTGACGGCTTCGAAATCGCCATCCGATGCGATGGGAAAGCCAGCCTCGATGATATCGACGCCCATGTCATCAAGCAGCGCGGCGATATCCAGCTTTTCGGTATGGCTCATTGTGGCGCCGGGCGATTGTTCGCCGTCGCGCAGGGTCGTGTCAAAGATCAAAACGCGGGGTTGGGCGGATTTGTCGGTCATGTGGGAATTCCTTCGGGTCTTAGCCAAGTCGCTGTCGGGCGCATTCACCTTCTGAGCGGCAGCACCCGAGGGGCACGCTCAGAAGAGGCTAAGAAGAAGCAGGCCAAGCGGCAGGGGGCCCTTGGCGGCCCCGACAATCGCGATATGTGTGCGCTTGGTCATAAGCCGAACTATACGGGCGGTTTGGCGAAAGGAAAGTGGAAATATGCAAGGCAGACGGGCGTTGGTGATCGGGGCATCGGGCGGGATCGGCGTGGCCCTTTGCGCGGCCCTGACCGCGCGGGGCGATGCCGTGACGGGGCTGTCGCGCCGCGCGGATGGGTTGGATGTGACGGATGAGGGCAGCATTGCGCGGCTGATGGGGGCGCTGGACGGGCTGTTTGACACGGTGATCGTGGCGACCGGGGCCTTGGTGATTGATGGCAACAGGCCGGAAAAGACGCTGAAAGCGGTGGATACAGCGGGGATGGCGGGGCAGTTCGCGTTGAACGCGATGGGTCCGATGCTGGTGTTGAAGCATGCGTTGCGCCTGATGCCGAAGGATGCGCCCGCGCGGTTTGGCGTGTTGTCGGCGCGGGTGGGGTCGATCGGGGACAACAGCCTTGGTGGGTGGTATTCCTATCGCACCGCGAAGGCGGCGCTGAACCAGTTGATCCACACAGCGGCAATCGAAGTGGCGCGGTCGCATCCGCAGGCGGTGCTGGCGCTGCTGCATCCGGGCACCGTGGACACGGCGTTCACGGCGGCGTACCAGCCGGCCTATGAAAAGCTGTCGCCCGCGCAATCTGCGGCGGCACTGCTGGGCGTGCTGGATCAGTTGATTCCGGCGCAATCGGGTGGGTTCTTTGATTGGCAGGGTGAGGTGATCCCATGGTAGGGCGGCTGATCCTGATCCTTGGCGATCAGTTGACGCAGGATCTGCCGATGCTGATGGACGCCGACGCCGCGCACGATGTGATCGTGATGGCGGAGGTCCGGGCGGAGGGAACATATGTAAAGCACCATCCGCAGAAAATTGCGCTGATCCTGGCCGCAATGCGCAAGCATGCGGTGGCGCTGCAGCATGCAGGGTTTACCATCGCATACACGCGGCTGGATGATCCGCAGAATACGCACAGCATTGGCGGCGAGCTTATCCGGCGGGCGGCAGAATGCGGCACGACGGATGTTTGGGTGATGGAGCCGGGCGAATGGCGGCTGGACGCGGCCTTGCGCGATCTGCCGTTGGATGTGCGGGTCTGGCCGGATACGCGGTTCATCGCGTCCAAGGGCGAATTCGCCGTCTGGGCCGAAGGGCGCAAACAGATGCGGATGGAGTATTTCTACCGCGAGATGCGGCGCAAGACCGGGCTGATGATGGAGGGGGATCAGCCTGCGGGCGGGCAGTGGAATTTTGATCACGACAACCGCAAACCGGCCAAGGCCGATCTGTTTCGCCCCAATCCACTGCGGATGGAATCGGATGCGGTGGTGGCGGAAGTGTTGGATCTGGTCGCGGCGGAATATCCGGATCATTTCGGCGATCTGCACCCCTTTGGCTGGGCGACGGACCGGGCAGGGGCGTTGGCGGTGCTGGATCATTTTGTCGCCCAAGCACTGCCGCGGTTCGGCGACTATCAGGATGCGATGCTGGCAGGGGATGCGACGCTGTATCATGCGCTGATCTCGCCCTATCTGAATGTCGGTTTGCTGACGCCGCTGGAGGTGTGCCGGGCGGTGGAAGGTGCATGGCGCGCGGGGGGGCGTGCCGATCAACGCGGCGGAAGGGTTCATCCGGCAGATCATCGGCTGGCGCGAATTCGTGCGCGGGATCTACTGGCTGGAGGGGCCGGACTACACGGCGCGGAATGCCCTTGGGCATTCACGCGCCTTGCCCGGCGTGTATTGGGGGGCTGAGACCCGCATGGCCTGCATGGCGGCGGCAGTCGGGCAGACCAAGACCATGGGCTATGCGCATCACATCCAGCGCCTGATGGTGACGGGCAACTTTGCCCTGCTGGCGGGGGTGGATCCGGCCCATGTGCACGCATGGTATCTGGCGGTTTATGTGGATGCCTTTGAATGGGTCGAGGCACCCAACGTCGTGGGGATGAGCCAGTTTGCCGATGGCGGCGTGGTGGGCTCGAAACCCTATGTCAGTTCGGGGGCCTATATCGACCGGATGAGCGATTACTGCGCCGGGTGTTCTTACAAGGTGAAAGACAAGACGGGGCCGGATGCCTGCCCGTTCAACCTGCTGTACTGGCATTTCCTGATCCGGCACCGCGACCGGTTTGCGGGCAATCCACGCATGGGCCAGATGTACCACACGTGGGACAAGATGGAGGCGGGGCACAAGGGCCGGGTGCTGGCGGAGGGGGACGCATTTCTGGCGCGAATGGCGGCGGGGGAGGTCGTGTGACGGGGAAAATTGACGGCTGTCAATTTTTCAGTATTTTGTTTTATATCAATTGTTTAAAAAGTTATCCACAGGGTGCGTTAAGACTTTTGAAACATTGCGTGATCGGCAGTGCGGCGGTTGTGCAATCGCGCCCGGAACGTCGCCGCGATGTGGATATTGCGGGCGTTCGCTGCATCAGCCCCGAAACTGTGCCCGCACAGGCGATACCCAGCCGAACGCGGGTGCCCGAACTTGCAGCGGCGTCGGGTTCAGCTACGTACTGACTGCATAACGGAACACCTGTCAGTTCGACTTGTTGAGAAAGCGAAGTCCATGTGCATTTCCCAGTTGAAAAGACCCCTTGTTGCGCTTGCATCGGTTTTGGTGGCCGTGCCTGCGTTCGGGCAGTCGCTGCCGCGCGATCTGGTTGGTGCGTGGGATGTCTCGGTTGACGCCTGTGCCGCGGCGGGCATGTCGGTTACGCAGATTGATATCGCAACCGAGCGGATCGAGACGTTCGGCGGCAATGCCATTCTTCGTCAGGTCGATCAGATCGGCGACGTCACCTTTGCAGCCGGTGATTTTCAGCAACTTGAAGGGGCCGCCGACATCGCGCCGCGCGAACGCACCTATTTCCGCTTTGATCAAAGAGCCGGACCAGATCGGATGACGTTCGTCTGGAAGGATGTGCAGACCGTCGACTTGGTCAGATGCGGAACAAGCGTCAGTCCCGACAGCGCCGCAACCGCGCTGCCGGAAGACCCATTGCCGACGACCCCCGGCTACGACGGTCAGTTGCCAATTCCCCTGGGCCTGTGGGTGGTTGCTGGAAGTTCCTGTGAAAGCCCTGCCAACGCCGCCTGGCGGGTGTATGACGGTGCGGGCCTGCGCGGCGCGTCGAGCGTGAGATGTGAAATCGACGCCACAGCGCGACAGGGTGACAGCATCATCTTTTCGCAACTTTGCACGGCAAGTGATGATGGCCAGGTCGAACCGACACGGGACCGGATCGCGATCACCGCCCCCCGCCGAATTACACTCGTCGAAGGCGGCGATGCTGCGGGGCAAGACTTCAATTGGTGCGGCCCCCAACTGAACCCGTGACCCGGAACGAATGCGTTCTGGTTGCGGGCCAAGGCAGCATGCCACATTCCTGTTCGGGGCCGGAACGCGCAGTTCAGCCCGTCAATTCCCCTCAAGCGGTTCTTCCGGCACTGGTTCGGGGTCCGGCGTGCGCAAAATGCCGTTGTCCCAGCCGCCGGACACGACCTGCCCGGTGGCGTAGGTGAGCGTGCCCTGACCTTGGCGGCGGCCGCGCAGGAAGCCGCCGACATAGGTGTCGCCGTTGGGATAGACGGCGGTGCCGGTGCCGTTGATTTCGCCATTCGCCCATGTGCCGGTATAGCGAAAGCCATCGGCCTGCGTCAGTTCGCCCTTGCCCCGGCGCAGGCCATCCACGAATTGACCGGTGTAGATGGTGCCGTCGGGGTATGTGGCGCGGCCTTCGCCCATGCGTTGACCGGCGACCATGCGGCCCTGATAGGAATAGCCATCCGCAAGGGTCAGTTTGCCGATGCCTTCGGGTTGGCCTGCAACGAAATCGCCCTCATAGCTGGAGCCGTCGGGGTAGGTGGCAAGGCCCTTGCCGGTGATCACGCCCGCAACCCATGCGCCCTGATAGCGCGACCCGCCGGGGTAGGTAATACGCCCCAGACCATCGGGTTTGTCGGCGGCAAAGCGGCCCTCATAGACGGTGCCGTCTGGGTAGGTGAGTTTGCCTTCGCCCGATGCCACACCTGCGGCCCATGCGCCGTCATAAACCAGCCCTGCAGCGGTGCGGAACACGCCGCGCCCGTGGCGTTTATCGGCGGCAAAGCTGCCCTGATAACTGTCGCCATTGGCATAGCTGACCACGCCTGTGCCCTGACGGACGCCGTCCTGCATCGCGCCGTCGTAGATATCGCCATTGGGTTGGGTCAGCTTGCCCTTGCCGGTCATTTGCCCGGCCTTCCAGTCACCGACATAGGTCAGCCCACCGGGTTGGATCAGCGTGCCCGTGCCATCGCGCATGCCCGCGACAAGGCCGCCGTCATAGATGGTGCCATCGGGGTAAGTGATTTTGCCGGTGCCCTGTTTGACGCCATCGACAAAGCCGCCCT
>JANNKX010000212.1:0-4604 GCA_031396505.1 Rhodobacterales bacterium | reverse complement strand
CAGCCGTCTTGCAAGAACCCGGCGGAATGGGCCGGATGGGGTGGACAGACAGCCTGATGCTGGTGCCAGTCGCGAACCTCATGGATGTCGAAGACGCTGATCGGCCCGGCCATGCCGACAAGGGTACCGAGCCAGACGAGGAGGTGTTCGAGCCAGAGCGGGGCTTCGAAGGTGCGGTGGATCAAAAGGCGGTGCATGCCGACAGAGTGGCCCGCGCAGACGGTAAGAACGGTGAGGAGGAGCATTACCAGAACCGCATCCCACTGCGGGAAGATGGTGACTGCAATGATCGCCCCCGCGAGGTGCCCGAACCACCAGAGCGATTTTGGGGCGTCCCAGAGGATGCGGCCTTCGGTGGCCGAGGTTTCGGCGGTGGGGCACACGCGATCGGTGGCGATGAGGGGCATCTTGAACCGGGGGGCCTGAAGCGTTATAGTTAATAAACTAAATAACTCATAAGTTAAAAGGTTAGCAGATGTCAAGCACCGAAAAGGTCTTCGAGGCGCTGGCGTCGACCACGCGGCGGCGCATCCTGGCCTATGTCTCGGAAGGGCCGCTGAGTGCGGGCGACATCGCCGCGCGGTTCGAGATGTCGCAGCCTGCGGTATCGAAGCATCTGGCTGTGCTGGAGGGCGCGGGGCTTGTCTGGAAGAAACGCGAGGGGATGAACGTGTTCTACGGAATGCAGCAGGAGACACTGGCGGGCACGCTGGCGACGTTTTTGCAGGCGGTCTGCCCGCCGTCGCGGGCGCTGAAGAAGGAGCGCCGGCAGGGGCAGTAAGTACTATTCTGCCGCGACGGCCTGGCTGTCCACCAATCCCACAATATCCATCATGATCCGGTTCAACTCAAAATCCTTGGGTGTGTAGACGGCGGCCACACCCATGGCGCGCAAGGCCGTGGCGTCGTCCTCGGGGATGATGCCGCCGACGATCAGGGGGGTATCAGCCAACCCCTGCGCCCGCATCAGGGTCAGCACTTCGGCGATCAGGGGCAGGTGCGATCCCGACAGGATCGACAGGCCAACGACATGTGCCTGCTGTTCCATCGCGGCGGCCACGATTTCGGCAGGCGTCAGGCGGATGCCATCATAGTGGATGTCCATGCCGCAATCGCGGGCACGCGCGGCGATCTGTTCAGCCCCGTTGGAATGCCCGTCCAGCCCCGGTTTGCCCATCAGGAACGTCAGACGGCGGCCCAGTTTGGTCGACACTGCATCCACGGCCTCGCGGATCGGCTCCAACCCCTCGGTGCGGTTGGACGGGCTGCGCGACACGCCCGTGGGCGCGCGGTATTCGCCGAACGCTTGCCGGATCACGGCCCCCCATTCGCCCGTGGTGACGCCTGCGCGGGCGCAGGCTATCGACGGCGGCATGATGTTTGCGCCACTCTGTGCGGCACTGCGCAGCGCGCTGAGCGCGGCCTCGACGGCTGCGGCGTCACGGGCCTTTCGCCACGCGGTGAGGCGCGCGATCTGATCGGCCTCGGCATCCGCGTCGGCCACCATGATCGACCCATCCCCTGCCGTCAGGGGCGACGGCGTGGTTTCAATCCAGCGGTTCACGCCGACCACGGTGGTTTCCTTAGTCTCAATGCGCCCGATGCGGTCGGCGTTTGCCTCGACCAGACGGCCTTTCATGTATTCAATCGCCGCGACCGCCCCGCCCATTTGATCAATCAACGCCAGTTCCGCCCGCGCACCGTCTTTCAACGCCGCAACCTTGCGGTCAATCGCCGGGTTCCCGTCGAACAGGTCGTCATATTCCAGAAGGTCTGTTTCATAGGCCAGTATCTGCTGCATCCGCAGTGACCACTGCTGATCCCATGGACGCGGCAATCCCAGCGCCTCGTTCCAGGCGGGCAATTGCACGGCACGGGCGCGCGCATTCTTTGACAGCGTCACCGCCAGCATTTCGATCAGGATGCGGTAGACGTTGTTTTCGGGCTGCTGTTCGGTCAGGCCCAGGCTGTTGACTTGCACACCGTAACGGAACCGCCGGTATTTCGCATCGGTCACGCCATAGCGCACAAGGCAAATCTCATCCCACAGGTCGACGAAAGCGCGCATCTTGCACAGCTCGGTCACAAACCGGATGCCTGCGTTCACAAAGAACGAAATTCGCCCCACCATGTTGGGGAAATCGGCATCGCTGACCTTGCCCTTCAGATCGTCCAGCACGGCACAAGCGGTGGCCAGCGCAAAGGCCAGTTCCTGTTCCGGCGTCGCCCCCGCCTCTTGCAGGTGATAGGAACACACGTTCATCGGGTTCCACTTGGGCAGGTTTGCCTGCGTGTAGGCCGCAATATCGGTGATCATGCGCAGGGACGGTTTCGGCGGGCAGATATAGGTGCCGCGCGACAAGTATTCCTTGATGATATCGTTTTGTACTGTGCCCTGCAGGGCGGTCACATCCGCGCCCTGTTCTTCGGCCACCGCGATATACAGCGCCAGCAACCACGGTGCCGTCGCATTGATCGTCATCGAGGTATTCATCCGGTCCAGCGGAATATCCGCAAACAGGGCGCGCATATCGCCCAGATGCGCCACCGGGACGCCAACCTTGCCGACCTCACCCTTGCTGAGTTCGTGGTCGCTGTCATAGCCCGTCTGCGTCGGCAGATCGAATGCCACGGAAAGACCGGTCTGCCCCTTGGCAAGGTTGCCACGATACAGCGTGTTGGATGCGGACGCCGTCGAATGCCCGGCATAGGTTCGAAACAGCCACGGTGCGTCTTTCTGGGTCATGGCAACCTTTCGCGAATCTGACGCGCAACTAAATTGCGGTGTGAAGATAGATGGGGCAACTTTATGATCATGTCAATTCGCTGCATTGCAGCGCAACGCGCATGCGCGCAAAACCTGTTGTGTTTCGCGGCGCGGAATGGCTAGCTTGCCATATTGGTTCGCAGCGTATGGAGCAGGTGATGACGTTTTGGGGACATCTTGGTTTTGCGGCGGCATGTGGTCTGGTCATGGCATCCCCGGCGGCGGCATTGGATCGTAAAGTCACAATCGTGAACAATTCAGGCATCACGGTCAGCTACCTTTATGGCTCGAACGCGGGCACGACATTCTGGGAAGAAGATTTGCTGGCCAGTGACGTGCTGTCGAACGGGGCATCCGTGGTGGTGGATTTTGATGACACCACAGGCTATTGCCGTTTCGATTTTCGCGCGATCTTTGACGATGGCACGGAAATCGTGAAAAAGGATGTGAACGTATGCGAGATTACAACCTTTACGATCAATCCCTGAAACACTCTTTGACGCAGGCGCGGTGACGTTCCTTGGCACCTGTAAGATAATCCATACTCGCCGCGAATTTTCGTTGAAATGCGCCAAAAACGGTGTCTTTCATTCAATATGTCGCAATTGGGCGGCGTATTGAGGCGAAAGGTTGAACCATGTTTCATTTCAGGAAAACAGCATTGGCCGCAGTGCTGAGCTTGGCTGCGGCGCTTCCGGCTGCAGCGTTGGATCGTCGGGTGACGATTATCAATAACACGGGCTATACGATCGTGAATTTCTTTGG
Organism: Rhodobacterales bacterium; assembly: GCA_031396505.1. GTDB lineage: Bacteria > Pseudomonadota > Alphaproteobacteria > Rhodobacterales > Rhodobacteraceae > JAAFHS01. The sequence goes on along the minus strand of JANNKX010000212.1, from coordinate 1,072 downwards.
GTCGAACACTGGGACAAATTCGTGGCAAGAAGATATCCTTGGCCGGGACGTGTTGCCGTCAGGGTCATCTGTCGTCGTCAACTTCAATGACGGCACGGGCTATTGCATGTTTGATTTTCTGGCCATCTTCGATGATGGCGACCAGCTGATCCGCGAAGGCGTCAACATCTGCGAAATCTCGACGTTCACGTATAACTGACGCTTTACAGACGCGCATTTACCGGGGAAGCCTGTTGCCATGGCGACAGTGACGCTTCCCTGGTGGCTTCTGGTTCTGATCCTTGCGTTTGCGGGGATCGCTGCGTTGGACAAGGTCTTGGTGCCCTCGGTGCGCTGGTTTTTCCGTCGCCGGATGGAACGCATCGTCGCACAGGTCAACACCCGGCTGGAACGCAAGATCCAGCCGTTCAAACTGGCCGCGCGGCAGGACATGGTCTCGCGCCTGCTGTATGATCGGCATGTGCTGGATGCCGTGACGCAACATGCATCCGAGGCCGGTATCCCCCCCGATGTCGCCTTTACCGAGGCCCGGCATTATGCCCGCGAAATCGTGCCATCCTTTTCAGCCTATTTCTATTTCGGTTTTGCCACAGGCGCGGCCAAACGGTTTACCCGCCTGTTGTACCGGGTGCGGGTTGGCAAGGTGGATGCGGCGCTTGCCCATATCGACCCCAAGGCCACAGTCGTTTTCGTGATGAACCACCGCAGCAATGTGGACTATGTTCTGGTCACATGGCTGGTGGCCAACCGTTCGGCGATTTCCTATGCGGTGGGCGAATGGGCGCGCCTTTGGCCGCTCAGCGTGATGATCAGGGGCATGGGGGCCTATTTCATCCGGCGCAAATCGCGCAACGCTTTGTATCGGCGGGTGCTGTCGCGCTATGTGCAGATGGCCACCGATGATGGCATCACGCAGGCGATTTTCCCCGAGGGCGGGCTGTCACTTGATGGCCGCGTGGGGCCTGCCAAGATGGGGCTGTTGTCCTATGTCGTGGCAGGGTTTGGCGCGGGCGATACGGATGTGGTCTTTGTGCCTGTGGGCCTTGCCTATGACCGGGTGCTGGAAGACCGC
>JANNKX010000201.1:0-16772 GCA_031396505.1 Rhodobacterales bacterium | reverse complement strand
GTGGTTGAACATCTGGTCAGCCTCGGGCGGCGCGACGCGCTGGAACGTACCGCGCACTACCTGCTGGAATTTGGTGCGCGACTGATGCTGGTCGGCCTCGGCACCAAAGAGGGCTATAAGTGCCCTTTGTCGCAATACATGCTGGCCGATGCACTTGGACTAAGTGCAGTGCATGTAAACCGGGTCTTGCGCCAATTACGCGAAATGGGGCTTCTTACCTTTCAGAAAGGCTACGTGGCCTTTGACGATTTCGACGGGCTGGTGGCGCTGGCGGATTTCGACAAAGCTTATCTGGATCACGACGGGCCTTTGCTACGCTGAAATGATCACCTTCAGCGCCTTGGTCTTGGCCGCGTTGGTAAAGGTGTCATAGGCTTTCGCGATGTCTGTCAGCGCAAAGTGGTGCGTTATCAACAATGTCGGGTCAATCTTCTTGGCGGCCACCGTCTTGAACAACATCGGGATGGTGGCTGTATCCACCAGCCGTGTGGTGATGGCGATGTTGCGGTCCCACAGGGTTTCCAGATGCAGATCAACTTTTGCACCATGCACACCGACATTGGCGATAATCCCGCCGGGCGCGATCAGTTCCTGACACAACGCAAAGGTAGCAGGAATTCCGACCGCCTCGATCACCGTGTCCGCGCCGATGTTTTCGGTCAGTTTCATCACCCTTTTCACCGCGTTTCCATCCGCGCTGTTGATCGTGCTGGTGGCACCAAAGGTCTTGGCGACAGCCAGACGGTTATCGTCCAGATCAATCATGATGATCTGCCCCGGCGCATAGAACTGCGCGGTCAGCAGGGCGGCAAGGCCAACCGGGCCCGCCCCGACAATCGCCACGACAGAGCCGGGGGCCACCTTGCCGTTCAGCACACCGCATTCAAACCCGGTGGGCAGAATATCACTCAGCATCACCAGCGCCTCCTCGTCCGCACCTTTAGGGATGTGATACAGGCTCAGGTCGGCATGCGGCGTGCGCACGAATTCGGCCTGCGTGCCGTCGATCTTGTTGCCGAGTATCCAGCCGCCCGTCGTGCAATGCGAATACATCTGACGGCGGCAGTAATCGCATTTCCCGCAGGCGCTGACACAGGATATCAGCACATGATCGCCTTTCTTGAAGGCCGTCACGGCAGACCCGACCTCATCAATCACACCCACACCTTCATGCCCCAAAATGCGGCCCGGCTCGCAAGTTGGCACATCGCCCTTGATGATGTGCAGATCAGTGCCGCAGATCGTGGTCTTGGTCATGCGCACGATGGCATCGGTCGGGGCCGTGATCCCGGGCTTTGGCCGGTCTTCCAGCGCAGTCTTGCCGGGGCCAGTGTAAACGAATGCCTTCATGGTGATACACCTTTTGCGTTTTGCGGGTGATGGTCGCCCGTCTTTCTATCCTCGATAGGCGTGTTTGACGGCGGCAATGCTGATCCAGATTTGTTCTGGCGCGATTATCCCTTCAGACTGATCCGCGTTCCAGCCCGCCCTTCAAGAACGGCGCGCGCATCCGCCAGTGTTCCGATCCCGGCCATCACGCCACCGGCGCGCACAAAGCTACTCGCCGCTGCGATTTTTGGGCCCATAGAACCCGCCGCAAAGTTCATCTTGTCCAATGCATCGGGTGTAATCGCCTTGATAACCGCCTCTGTCGGCTTGCCCCAGTCGCGCATCACTGCCGCCACATCCGTCAGCATCAGCAAGGCATCGGCGTCAAGTTCCTGCGCCAGCAGTGCGGCCGTGCGGTCCTTGTCGATCACCGCCTCCACACCCTCCGTCGCGCCTGCCTCATTGCGGACAACGGGAATGCCGCCACCGCCTGCGCAAATGACACAGACCCCCGCATCCACCAGAAGGCGGATCGCCGCCAGCCCAAGAATACGCTGCGGCAGCGGCGACGGCACGACGCGGCGCAGGCCACCCTTGGTGTCGGATACCATTGACCACAGATGTTCGGCCCCGATCAGCTTCCCTTCCTCGGACGTATACACCGGGCCAATAGGCTTGGTTGGCTGGTCAAACGCAGGATCCTCGCGGTCGACTTCGACGCGCGTCAGCAGCGTCGCACATTCTGAGCCCGGCGGCAGGGCGTTCATCATCTCCTGCTCGATCAAATAGCCGATCATGCCTTCGGTTTCCGCCCCCAGCACGTCAAGCGGCCACAAGACATCGGGCGCATAGGATGCCGCCTGCAACGCCATCAGGCCAACTTGCGGGCCGTTCCCATGAGCTATGATGATCTGATGATCATTCGCCAGATCAGCCAGCGCTACGGCCGCAATGCGAACATTCGTTCGTTGTGCCTCAAACGTCATCGGCTCGCCACGTTTCAGCAGGGCATTGCCACCAAGGGCGACCACGATGCGCATCTTCAAGCCCCTAGCGTGGCGACAAGCACCGCCTTGATCGTGTGCATCCGGTTTTCGGCCTGATCAAACACGATGGACGCCGGGGATTCGAACACGTCCTCCGTCACCTCCATGCAGTCGATGCCGAACTTCTGGAAGGTTTCCTCGCCCACCTCGGTGTCGCGGTTGTGGAACGCTGGCAAGCAATGCATGAACTTGGCATAGGGGTTACGCGTTGCCGCCATCACATCCGCCGTCACGCGGAAAGGTGTCAGCAGCTTGATCCTGTCAGCCCAGACAGTATCAGGTTCGCCCATCGACACCCAGACATCGGTATAGACAAAATCACAGGTATGGGCCGCCGCAGATACATCCTCGGTCAGAACGATACGGGCACCCGTCACCTCGCCCATTGTCTCGCACCGTGACACCAATGCCGGATCAGGCCACAGCGACTTTGGCGCGCAAAACCGCGCCACCATGCCGATCTTGGCCGCCCCCACCATCAGCGATGCCGCCATATTACCCGACGCATCACCCAGATAGGCGAATGTGATGTCAGACAGATGCTTGTGGGTGAATTCGTGCATCGTCATCAGGTCCGCCAAGATCTGTGTCGGGTGAAAATCATCCGTAAGACCGTTGTAGACTGGCACGCCAGAAAACTGCGCCAGCGTCACTGCATCGCTCTGCGCAAAGCCGCGATATTCGATGGCGTCATAGAACCGGCCCAGCACACGGGCCGTGTCCTTCATGGTTTCCTTATGGCCGATATGGCTGCCGGATGGGCCGATGTAGGTGACGTGCGCGCCCTGATCGAAGGCGGCCACCTCAAAACCTGACCTTGTACGCGTGCTGTCTTTCTCAAAGATCAGGGCGATGTTCTTACCGCGCAAACGGGGCTGTTCGGTGCCCGCCGCTTTTGCGGCCTTCAGGCTGGCAGCAAGCCGCAGCAGAAAGCGGATCTCGTCAGGTGTGAAGTCGAGCAGTTTCAGGAAACTGCGGCCATGCAGGTTTAGCGGCATCTTTCTCTCCTATACCGGATCGCGGATCAGCGGGCAGGTCATGCAATGTGATCCGCCCCTGCCCCGGCCCAGTTCGGCGCCGGGAATGGTGATGACTTCGACGCCCGCCTTGCGCAGCAGGGTGTTGGAATGGGTGTTGCGTTCATAGCCCACGACAACGCCGGGGCTGATGCACAACAGGTTATTGGCATCGTCCCACTGTTCGCGTTGCGCCTCATACGCATCCCCACCCGTGGGCACGGTGCGCAGGGCTTTCAGCCCTAACGCCTCGGCCACCACCGCAAGGAACGGCTTGGTCTCCTCGACCACCTCCATCTTGTCGCCCTTTCCGGGGCGCAGGGAATAGGTCTGGATCGCGTCTGTCACCTCGGCGAACACTGTTACCAGATCGCGGTCGCAGAAGGTAAAGACCGTGTCCAGATGCATGGCCGAACGACTGCGCGGGAACTGGCAGGCAATCACTCGCTCGGCCGCCTCTGCCGCGAACAGCGCGCGCGCAACCTGCCCCACCGCCTGCGGCGTGGTGCGTTCGCCCATGCCGATCAGCACGACACCATTGCCAACGGGCATCACATCGCCGCCCTCCAGCGTCGCAGGCCCATGATCCACCAAGGGGTCGCCCCACCAGATGGGGAAACCCGCATCGCGGAAATCAGGGTGGAACTTGTAGATGGCCGCCAAGTTCAGCGTCTCCAGCCGCCGTGCCGCCCAGTGCATCGGGTTCAGCGTCACGCCGCCGTAAATCCAGCAGGTGGTGTCGCGCGTGAAGATGTGGTTCGGCATCGGCGGCAGCACGAAATCCTGCGGGCGCAACATCGGGATCAGCACCCCTGCGCGCGGGATTGGCAGTTCGGCGCGGTTCATCCCACCGATCAGCACACCGGACAGCTTTTCGGCCTCCATCTCCATCAGGCAGGCCAACAGATCATCCGACAGGCCCACGCCCACCGAATTATCGTTGATGCGTGCGGTCAGCAGCCAGCGCCGCGCCACGGAATCGTTCAACGTTTCCTCAAGCAGTTCGCGCAGGAACACCACCTCGACCCCGCGTTCGCGCAGCATGTCGGTAAAGGTCATGTGTTCGACCCGCGCCTGTTTGACCCAGAGTACATCATCAAATAGCAATTCCTCGCGGTTGTCGGGTGTCAGGCGGGCCATTTCCGACCCCGGCCGATGCACCATGACGCGGCGCAGCGTGCCCGCTTCGGAATGAACACCATAGGTGATTGTCATGCAGTTTCCTATCCGATGAGGACGGCAGCGCTGAGCGCCGCCATGATGATGACAGTCAGCGCCAGCAGCAGCGGCCAGATGAACCGCAGCCAGCGTTCATAGGGGACGCGACCAATGGCGAGGCCCCCCATGACGACGGCGGATGTGGGCGTGATGAGGTTGACGATGCCACTGCCGGTGGCAAAGGCGGTGACGACCAAGGACCGCTGCACCTCCGCGAAATCTGCGACCGGGGCAAGGATTGGCATCGACAATACGGCAAGGCCGGAGGTCGATGGCACGAGGAACGACATCCCGACCTCGATCCAGTAAATCACGTTGATGAACGCCACCGGGGGCAGGCCTGCAACGGCGGTCTCGGCGGAATGCAGAATGGTATCGGTAATATGGCCTGCATCCATCACCACGACGATGCCCCGCGCAAGGCCGATGATCAGGGCGACCCCCAGAAGGTCACGCGCGCCATTCACGAAAGTTTCGACCAGCCGCGCTTCACCCAGCCGGGCGATGATCCCGATGATGATGGCAGCGATCAGGAATAGCCCGCTCATTTGCGCCATCCACCAGCTTTGGCTCGACACACCCCAGATCATTGCCGCAAAGGTCAGCGCGAACAGGATCAGCACAATCTGATGCAATCCGGTGAACGACAGTTCAGTATTGCCCTTACCACCCAGGAAATGCGCCTCGTTCGCGGCCTTTTTGTCATAAACCAGTGACTTGGATGGATCCGCCTTCACCTTTGCTGCATAGCGCATGACGAAGGCCACGGTGACCAGCCAGCAGACGCCAAGGATGATCAGCCGCAGCATCATCCCATCGGCAAAGGTCACCCCTGCCGCATCCGACGCAATCACCGTGGAAAAGGCATTGATCGTGGACCCCAGCACGCCGATACCCGCGCCCAGCAGGATCACCGCCACCGCGACCACCGCGTCATAGCCCGCCGCGATCAAGACCGGGATCAGCAGCACATAAAACGCGAGCGTCTCCTCGGCCATTCCATATGTCGTGCCGCCCAAGGCGAACAGCGCCATCAGGAACGGAATCATCCAGTTCTCCCGCCCCTTCAGCCGCACCATCGCGCGGGAAATGCCCGCATCAATCGCTCCCGTGGCCGTCACGACTCCGATGAACCCACCGATGATCAGCACGAACAGCGACACGTCGATCGCATTGGCGGCATAACTGTCGGGGTCATAAAAGCCCGCAATGGGGGCCAGAATCACATCCAACACGCCCTGCGGGTTGGCTTCGGTCGGCGCATAACTGCCCGAAACGGGGATCTCCTTGCCCAGCGCCTCAGACGGCACGCGTTCATATAGGCCGGCCGGGATGATCCAGGTCAGTGCGGCCACCAGAATGATCAGCGCGAACAGGATGGTAAAGGCCGACGGAAAGCGGAACGAGGGTAGTGTTGCCAAGGAAGGATCGGGGGTCACGGGCATCGGACAGCACCTTTTTCAATCTTTGCAGGATGCCGTGACCTTCATACAAATGATCACGGCCCGCCCTGATTCAGATCAACCTCCACCGGGAAAAAATCACGCAATGTTAACCGTCGGGCGCAGGCGCCCATCTTTGTGGGAAGCGCAATGGACAGCTTGACGCAGAACCAGACTTCGGCCGGCGGCCTTTCACCGGCCGAAGCCGCCACCCGATTGAAGGCTGACGGCCCGAACGCCCTGCCGCGCGCCAAGCGCCGCTCACCCCTGCGCATCATCCTGAACGTGCTGCGTGAGCCGATGCTGGCGCTGCTGCTGGCCGGGGGTGTCGTCTATCTGTTGCTGGGCAGCCGGGCGGAGGCGATCATCCTGCTGGCGTTTGCCTGCATGTCCATCGGCATCACCGTCGTGCAAGAGGCGCGCACCCAACGCGTGCTGGAGGCGCTGCGCGATCTGACCAGCCCGCGCGCGATGGTGGTGCGGGGCGGCGAACGTATACGCATCGCGGGCACGGATGTCGTGCGCGGTGATCTGATCGTGCTGGCCGAAGGCGACCGCGTCCCCGCCGATGCGCGCCTGTTGCAGGTGGCGGACCTGTCAGCCGACGAATCCCTTCTGACGGGCGAGGCCGTGCCCGTGCGAAAGGGCAAGGGCACAGCCAACGCCACGGCACGTCCGGGGGGCGAGGATCAACCCTTTGTATTTTCCGGCACGCTGATCGTGCGCGGCACCGCTTTGGCCGAGGTCACGGCGACTGGTCCGCGCAGTGAGATCGGCAAGATCGGCACCTCGCTCGACCAACTGGAAACCGGGACGCCGCATTTGCAGGCTCAAATGCGCAAGCTGGTAGTGGCCTATGCCCTGATCGGCGGCACAGTTGCCCTGCTGGTCGTAGGGCTTTATGGCTGGCAGCGTGGTGCGTGGCTGGATGGCGTGCTGGCAGGCATTGCGGTGGGCATGGCCATGCTGCCCGAAGAATTCCCGATGGTGCTGGCCGTGTTCACGGCCATGGGTGCATGGCGCATCTCCAAGGCCCGGGTGCTGACCCGGCGGGCCTCCGCGATTGAATCCCTGGGGGCGGCGTCGGTGCTGTGTACCGATAAGACCGGTACGCTGACAGAAAACCGCATGACGATTGCCACGCTGCATCTGGCGGATGGGAAAGTGGTAACAATCGGCAAACACCCGATGCCGGAAGCGTTTCGTGAACTCGCGGCGGCGGGGGTCATGGCGTCGGCTCCGGAACCCTACGATCCGATGGAAAAGGCGTTTCATGCACTGGCATCGGCTGATCTGCGGCCGGGTGAAACTTTGCCGGGTGAGGGCCGCACACTGATTCGGTCCTATCCGCTGTCGCCCAAACTGCTGGCGATGTCGCAGGCCTGGGACCGCGCTGACGGCTCTGGTCACCATATGATTGCGGCAAAAGGCGCACCCGAGGCGATTGCCGATCTGTGCCATCTGGACGAACCGACCCGCAAAGCCATGATGCGGGCGGTGGATGCCATGGCCGCCAAAGGCCTGCGGGTGCTGGGTGTGGCAGAGGCCGGATTTACAGCCAAGGCCCTGCCAGAAAACCAACACGATTTCGACTATCGCTTTCTTGGCCTCGTGGGTCTGGTCGACCCCTTGCGTCCCTCGGTCCCTGCCGCTGTCGCCCAATGCAAATCGGCCGGGATCAAAGTGATCATAATCACCGGGGATTATCCCGCCACAGCGATGGCGATTGCGCGGGATGCCGGAATCGGCGCGGACGGCGTCATTGACGGTATCGCTCTGGCTGCGATGTCTGACACCGACCTTGCCACCTCCGTGCAGACCACCACCGTCTTTGCCCGCATCCAGCCCGAACAGAAACTTCGCATCGTCAGGGCGTTGCAGGCCAGTGGTGCAATCGTGGCAATGACCGGTGATGGGGTGAATGACGCGCCCTCACTAAAAGCCGCCGATATCGGTGTTGCCATGGGCGGGCGTGGCACGGATGTGGCCCGCGAGGCGGCCGCCATTGTCCTGCTGGATGACGATTTCGGCTCTATCGTGGCCACCGTCCGCCTTGGAAGGCGCATCTATGACAACCTGCGCAAAGCGATGTCCTTTATTCTCGCCGTGCATGTACCCATCGCGGGCCTTGCCCTGATCCCACTCGTCTTTGGCATGCCGCTGTTGTTCGGCCCGGTGCACATCGCCTTTCTGGAGATGGTCATCGACCCTGTGTGTTCCTTGGTGTTCGAGGCCGAGACTGAAGAGGACGGCCTGATGGACCGCCCGCCCCGCGCGGTCTCCGAGCCGCTGTTTTCAACCCCCACAATCATCTGGAGCCTGTTGCAAGGCGGGCTGGTTCTCGGTGTTACGACCACGATCCTTTTCCTCGCTCCCAACTACGGGTTTGATGTCGATCAGGTGCGTGCGCTGACGTTTCATTCACTTGTGCTGTCGGTCGTTGCGCTGATCTTTGTGAACCGGTCCATCTCCTCCTCCATCATCACTGCCGTCCTCCGGCCCAACCGAGCTTTGGCTGTTGCCCTGCCCATCGTCGCAGCCCTGCTGGCCGTCACCATATTCTGGGCCCCTGCCCGCGAACTATTTCGATTTGGTGCACTGGAGGCGCAATGGCTGGTCGTTCCGATGGGCGCTGGCGTGGTGGTTCTGATCGTGCTGGAAATCCTGAAACCGATCTGGCGGGCGGCGTCGGGAACAAGCGTAATTTCGCCCAAATCTAGCCTCTCCTCTGCCAATCGCCGGGCAAGCTGATCTCGATCAAAGCAGGCCGCCAATCACGGCGCAAAACTGGACCAATGGGTAATCATCCCCGCCCTGCCACGCCAGCACAAGGAATGCGTGATGAAAGGCTATGTCGCAAACATTGAGGATCTGACAGAAGACAATCACGACTTCCGGCAGGTTCTCTACACGGGACACCACCTGCAACTGGTGCTGATGGCCCTGCAACCCGGTCAGGATATCGGGTTGGAAACCCATGCAACGCATGACCAGTTCTTTCGTATCGAAAAGGGTCGCGGCGAGATTGTCATCGACGGCATCACCACGCCGGTCGAAGGCGGCGATGGCATCATTGTGCCCGCCGGTGCGCTGCACAACCTGCGCAATACCGGCGACAAGGCCCTGCGACTTTACACACTCTATGGTCCGCCCAACCACATCGACAGGTTGGTACAAAAGCACAAGGCCGACGCCGAAGCATCAGATGAGGTGTGGGGTGGTGTGGCCAGCGAATAGGGTGCGGCTGAACCGCAGCAAAAGTCCCAGACCATGCTGAACCGACGCAATCTGCTGGCCGGGGGTGGGGCAGTGATCCTTGCCGGGGCGGGCGCTGTCTGGTCCGGGGTCCGACGCATGGGGTCGATGGACGACTATGCCACCGCCATGTCCGCCCTGCGCGCACCCCTCCCCGATAGCCCCGATCCGCGCGATCTCATCCGCTTTGCCACCTTGGCGGCCAACAGCCATAACACCCAAGCGTGGGCTTTCCGGATTGATGGCGACAGGATCAACATCTTCCCCGATCTGACCCGCGCCACACCGGTGGTAGACCCTGACAATCACCACTTGTTCGTCAGCCTGGGCTGTGCCGCTGAAAACCTGTTGATCGCTGCGGCGTCGCGCGGAATGCCGGGCGAGGTTGCTTTTGATCCTGCGACAGATGAGATCAGCTTTGCCCACAGCACCGGAGACGCAACGGATACGGCCCTGTCCGACGCCATCCGGCAGCGGCAATCGACACGGGGGCTGTATGACGGATCACACCTGACCGCCGCAGAGCTGGAGCTTTTGGTAAGTGCGGCACGCATCCCTGATGTCGATCTGATCCTGATTACGGACCGGATGCAGATGGGCCATCTGTCAGACCTGATCGCCCGAGGGAACACGGCACAGCTTGCGGATGCCGCCTTTATGGCCGAGTTGAAACACTGGATGCGGTTCAACCCACGCCGCGCGTTGACCACCGGGGACGGGCTGTTCAGTGCTGCCGGCGGCAATCCGATCCTGCCCGATTGGCTCGGGCCAACAGTGGTGGACTGGGCGTTCACGGCGGCCGACGACAACACAAAAACTGCCGCAAAAATCGCCTCCTCTGCCGGTTTCGCCGTGTTTGTCGGTGCAAAGGATAATCCGGAACATTGGGTCCAGACCGGACGCGCCTGCCAACGGTTTGCGCTGCAGGCCACGGCCATGGGGTTGAAACACGCGTTCCTGAACCAACCGGTCGAAGTGGCCGCCTTTCGCCAGGACTTGGCCAAACTGATCGGGATGCCGGGACGCAGACCCGATCTGGTGATGCGGTTCGGGCGGGGAGAGGCGATGCCCTATGCAAACCGTCGCCCTGTCAGTGAGGTGATGACGTGAACCCACCTTTCACAATTGACGCGTTCTTACGCGTTTTTGCAGATTACAACGCTGCTATCTGGCCATTTCAGATCGTCGCTTATGGTCTTGGACTGGTGGTAATTGCGCCTCTTTTCATTGCGCAGCAAGGATCGGTGCGGCTGGCTCTTGCAGCACTCGCCATCCTTTGGGCAGTCACCGGGATCGGCTATCATCTGACGTTCTTTGTCCAGATCAACCCGATTGCACCCGTGTTCGCAGCATTTTTCGTGCTGCAGGCCATCTTTTTTCTGGCAAGCGCCATTAGGCCAGCCAATCTGCACCTGCACCTTGCGCCGGATTTCCGCACCGTCGCGGGACTGGCGACAATTATCTATGCTGTAGCGATCTATCCTGTCTTGGGAATATGGGCCGGACATGGGTTGCTGGCAGGTCCGATGTTCGGTGTCGCCCCCTGCCCTACCACGATATTCAGCATCGGAATGCTGCTGCTGACACGCGGGGTCTGGGTGATCTGGCTGTCAGTCATCCCGTTTATGTGGTCGCTGATCGGATTGGCAGCAGCAATTCAGCTTGGCATGCCCGAAGATTTGGCGATGCCCATCGCAGGCGCTTTGCTTGCCGGGACTTTGCTGTTGCAGACCCATGCATCTCGGCGGAATGACAGATCAATGGTCACACCGTGACGCTGTTACCACCCAAGGCCTTTGCCATTGTCCTCTCGATCGGGACTGGCATGGCGATACTGATCTGGTGGCAATTTCACACTGACATCGCCATTGCACGCGCCCGAACCCTGCAGGGCAGCACGATGATCGAAACCCCCTGCGGGGCGATTGAATATGCCGATGCCGGGGAAGGCATACCCCTGCTCGCCGTGCATGGCAGCGGTGGCGGGTATGACCAAGGCATGGGTTTTGCCGCACCGCTGACCGCGCGGGGCATCCGGGTGATTGCCATGTCGCGCTTTGGCTATCTGCGCACGCCTATGCCCGCGGATGCGTCCGCCGCAGCACAGGCCGATGCGTTTGTCTGTCTGCTCGATGCCCTGCATATCCCGCAAGCCGCCGTAATGGGCGGGTCTGCCGGGGCGCTGTCGGCGCTGCAAATGGCGATCCGCCACCCGACCCGCGTGTCCGCGCTGATCCTTCTGGTGCCGCTTGCCTATAAACCGCCGACCGAGGCCAGTTCGGCGGCCCCGATGGTCCCTTGGATCGAAAACACGATGATGACAGTGCTGGGGTCTGATTTTCTATACTGGTCCGCCATGCATCTGGCGCGCGGGCAACTTATGGGCACCGTACTGGCCACCCCGCCCGGACTGCTGGACACGGCCAGCCAAGCTGAACAAGCCCGCGTCAACGCGATGATCGACAATATCCTGCCCATCTCCGCCCGTATCGCAGGCTTGCGCAGTGACACATCGGCCAGCAAGACTATCGCCCCCTCCCGCCTTGATCTGGTTACCGTACCCACCCTGATCATCAGCGCCCGCGATGACCGCTACGGCACTTATGCCAGCGCGGAATACACAGCCAGCCAGATCGCCGGTGCTCAATTCATGGGTTTCGAGACCGGCGGGCATGTCTGGGTCGGACACAATGACGAAGTGATGGACGCGATTGCCGCGTTGATCACACCGCACACGGCGGCAGTCGCGCCATGACCGCCGACCCTGCTGTCATATTACCTTAAAAAGACGGGGTTGAACGACCAGCGTCGCAGCGGATTGGTCGCAGCGCATCACAGAAGAATTCGCGAAATTGACCCGCATCTTTGGCTTGATTTTCGGCATCACCGTCGTTCTGCTCGGCACCCATTGGCTGCTCCAGGGATTTGGCACCGTCGATCTGCGGACCATCCCGTGCTATGCCGATTGCGCGCCGGTTCAGGGACCATCGGCAACATGGCCAGTTACCAAACCCGCGATGGCATGAACCTGTCGCTGACGGGCGAGGTGCCATAAATCACCCCGCAAGGGGAAAAGCGGTATGTCAAAGGCACGATTGATACGATTGCCTATGAATTTGCGCCATGACAGAAAAAGCGGAACCCGCCGCAGGAGCCTGAAATGACCGTCACCTCTGACACCAACAAGGCCACCGCACTGGCGTTTTACGATTTGATGTTCAACCAATGTCAGCCGCGCGCGGCGATAGAGCGATATGCCGCTGCGGACTACATTCAGCATAATCCCCATGTGGCCGATGGCAAAGCGGCCTTCATTGCCTATTTCGAGGCGATGGCCCGCGACTATCCCGGCAAGTCCGTCCATTTCAAGCGCGCCATCGCGGAGGGCAATCTTGTGGTTCTTCACTGCCACCAGATATGGCCGGGCACAGATGAATACGCCGGCATCGACATCTTTCGGTTCGATGACGCGGGGAAGATCGTGGAACATTGGGATGTCCTTCAGATCGTGCCGGGCACATCAAAGAACGATAACGGGCTGTTCTGAAGGCCAGAAGGGTATCAGGCTGAAAGCCGTTGAAACGTTCGCGGGCCAAAGCCGATTTACCCGGTTAGTACATGCCCTCTTTGTGTATCCGGCCCCAAAACACAGTCACAAATCCCTCGTCCAATACCAGCAGTCAGGCACCATAGAACCTGCGCCGCGCTTCCTGTTCGATATCCAGTCGAAGCTGCAAATCAGCCAACTTTACCATTTCTCTTTTCCGGTTTTGCTCACCGACGGCCACACGCAGGATGTGCGTCTGCGCATGCACGGCTTTGCGCAAGTCGATTTCTCTGGGAACGGCCCCGGCTTCGGCCATGATGCGAAAGCCTACGGCATCCGGGCTGCCCACACCATCGTCCATATTGAGCGGTTTGCCAGCGCCTTTCAGGTTGTCGAACTGACCTTCGGCTTGGGCCTTCAGGATTTGCCGTTCCGCAAGCGTCGAAAACTTCATCGGATGACCTTTCCACGACGATGTGCGATTATAGCACAAAATGTAGGTTTGCCTGCCTGCCGACAGGTGACAAATCCGGGGCCTTCACCCCGTCACCAGCCCCTCCCCCACCACGATCTGCCGCCTGCACGTTGCCGCGATCTTTTCGTCATGGGTCGAGATCAGGAATGTCGTCCCCTCGTCCCGGTTGATCTGCCCGATCAACTCCATCACTTGCGTGGCCGATGCACGGTCAAGGTTCCCCGTCGGCTCATCCGCCAGCACCAGTTCTGGGCTGTTCATCAGGGCGCGCGCGACGGCCACGCGTTGTTTCTGGCCGCCTGACAGGTTGGTCGACGGAAAATCCACCCGGTCGGCCAGGCCCATCCGGCCTAGCAGATCGCGCCCCCTTGCGCGGGCGGCCGCAGTTTCACGCCCCTCGCGCACTGCCGTCGGAAAGATCACGTTCTCCAGCGCGGTAAAGTCGGGCAACAGGTTGTGGAACTGGAATACGAACCCGATGTGCTGGTTGCGAAACTCGGTCAGGGCGCGGTCATTCGCCGTCGTCAGGTCTATCCCCAACATCACATGGCTGCCCGATGTCGGCTGCATCAGCGTGCCCAGAATGGTCAGCAGCGTGCTTTTGCCGGATCCCGATGGCCCTAGCAGGGCCGCCAGTTCGCCCGTCTCCATATGCAGCGATAACCCGCGCAACACGCGCGTTTCCGCTTCACCCGTCCCATATGTCTTCACCAGATCGCGCAGGTCCAGCAGCGCTGTCATTGGCCAATCGCCGTCACCGGGTCCAACCGTGCCGCCGAACGTGCTGGCAATATCGATGCCAGCACCGACACGATCGAGGTCAACAGGATTGCCACACCAAACGCTCCCTGCCCGATGTCAATCGGCAGACCACCGGGTGCAATTTCATCGCGTGACGGAAAGCCCAGCAGCGCAAGATAACCGATCCCCGCCCCCGCCAGCGCGCCCAGAACCCCAACCAGCGCGCCTTGGGTAACAAACACGAACACTACGAACATACGGCTTGCGCCCATCGCCCGCATGATCCCGATCTCAGGGCGGCGGCGATAAGTGGACAGCAGCAGGCTTGAGGCGACGCCGATGACGATGGTGACCATGGCAAAGGACTTGAGGATCAGCCCGGTCTGCGCCTGCGCCTGCAACGCATCCAGCAATTGCTGGCCTTCTTCGGTCCAGGATTTGGCATCAAGCCCCGTCAGCGCCGCAATTCGCACCGCAACGGCATCGGATGCATAAAGATCGTCCAGCTTGATCTCGATCCGCGTCACACCCTGCGGGATCTGAAACAGGGTGCGCGCAGTGGCCAGGCTGACATAAGCCGTGGCCCGGTCAAACCCACCTTGGCCAATTTCATAAATGCCCGCCACCGTCAGCACCGTGTTGACCCCGGTCGAGGCATCAAGCCGGATGGTATTGCCCACCGACAGGCTCAGATCCTCGGCGAGCCGTTTTCCGATGACCACCAGCCCCGTGCCCAGCCGAACATCACCCGAAACCAGATACCCTTCCAGCCCGATGATGACCGATTCCTTGCCCGGGATAACCCCGTTGATGCTGACCTGCGACACCAGCGATCCGCGCGTCATGAACCCCGCCCCATTGATCTGCGGCGAGACGGCGATCACCTCCGGAAGCGCCTCGATCAGGGGAATGAACGCCTCGGCATCACGCAAGACGGCCTGCCGCGCGTTGGCCTTTTCGATTGAAGCGATCACCGTTCCCGTTGCGGGCGTGATCAGCACAGCGGGGTCTTCGGCCTCGGCCTCGATGGTCACGTGGCTGATGTCACCGACCGTGTTGTGGAGGATGTATTCCGCCAGCCCCCCGATTAGCGCGCTCATGAAGATGAAGATGAACACGCCAAGTGCCACGCCGAACACCAGAAGGGCCGATTGTGCCTTGCTGGAAAGCAGATAGCGGCTCGCGATTTTCAGGGCATACAGCATCAGGGTTCTGCCGCTGCCGATGGCGAGACTGCAATCGCCACCCCGTCTGACAGCCCGGTCGCGTCCGTGATGACGATATCGCCTGCCACAAGGCCGTCTGTCACCTCTACCCGGTCCGCTGGCCAGTCCACGACCGTGACTGCGCGTTGTACGGCAAGGTCTGCCACCATCACGAACACCGCGGCACCTGTTGCATCGGTCACCACCGCAGCGCGGGGCACGGTGATGGCCGCCTCTTGTTTATCCACGATGATGTTTGCGGTCACCGTCAGACCAACCGGTGCGGTCACCGTATCATCAAACGCGATCTTGACGGCAAGCCCACCCGTTGCTGCATCAACCTGCGCTGCGACAAAGCTGACGCTGCCATCCTGTTTGCTCGCCTCCCCTTTCAGCTGCAAAACCGCAGGCAAACCGGTTGTAATCTGCGTTGCATAGGCCTCATCCACATCAGTTTCGACCACGAGTTGCCCAAGATCAGCCATGGAAAACAGGGCGGTTGTCAGGTCGACCGATTGCCCCACTTCGGCCGTGCGGGTCAGAACAGTTCCCGCCATCGGGGCGACGATCGTGTATTTTTCTGCTTCAATCTGCGCCTGATCAAACAGCGCTGTCAGGCGCGCGACTTCCTGCTGCGCCGCCTGTTGCGCAGTTTGCGCATCTTCCCGTGCGGTGCGCGCGATGTTGTCACCTAACGCGTCGGCCCGCGCCAGATTTGCCTCGGCTTGTGATTGCGCCACCAGTCCCGCATCCAGCCCCGCCATCGCCTGCCGCACCACTGCCTGCTGGCCCGATGCATCCACCCGCGCCAGCACCTCTCCCTGCGCCACAACCGCGCCCTCATCCACCAGTACGGCGAGCACCTCTCCACCGACGGTCGGCCTCACCTCCACCAGATGCAGCGGGGCAATCCGCCCGTTCACCGCCAGAACCCGCACCAAAGGCGCGGGGGCGACCGTTTCAACGGTCACAGCCAGACCCCTGCTGACCCATGGCTGGAAGTACCAAAGCCCGGTCGCCACCATGGCCACCAGAACCAACGCCGCCCATACCCACCACGGCCGTTTTGTTGGCGTGTCGTTCGGCGGCTTGGGTGGCGTGGCAGCAGGAACAACGAGTTGACCCTTCGCCACAGCCGTGGCAGGGGCATTTGACGCCGTCTTTGCCACCGCGACCGCTTGGTTGCTTTCATCTGGCATGTACGATCCGCCCAGTTGTCGTCGCGATGGCAGCAATGGTGACCCGGACTGCCTGTCCAAGCGCGTTCATGTCATGTGTCTTGCAAACAAAATACTCCGACCACGGCAGATGCCGTCCTGACGCCCCTCACCATTCCTCATATCTGCACAGGATACCTTGATATGGATCAGTGCCGCCTCACGGATGGTCATCCTGGGTTCACTGCAATCCGCACGGATCATCACGGGCTGTTATTTCGCGACTGATGGCCCCAAGCGCGCTCCGACCTAAACGGGATCTGGCTTGCACGCTTGGTCAT
>JANNKX010000163.1:0-8735 GCA_031396505.1 Rhodobacterales bacterium | reverse complement strand
ACCTTGTGTCGCTGGATGTGTGCATCGAGACGATGCGCCAGACGGGCAAGGATATGCACGAAAAGTACAAGGAAACCTCGCTGGGTGGCCTCGCTGTGAACGTGCCGAATTGTTAGGGGGATGACCACCGACCGTATCCTGCCGGGCGTTGTGCTGATGCTTGCATTCTGCGCGCTGGCTCCGTTGCTGGATGTGGCATCCAAACTTGCTGCCGAAGGCGGCGTGCCGGTGGGGCAGATCACGACAGCGCGGTTTGTGGTGCAGGCGGCATTGATGCTGCCCGTGGTCATCGTGATGGGCCTGTCTTGGGGCATCAGCCGCCGTGTGGCGGGGATGGTGACGCTGCGCGCGGTCTGGTTGATCCTGTCGACTTACAGCTTTGTGTCGGGGATCGCGGTGATGCCGGTCGCCGATGCACTGGCGATTGCCTTTGTGGAGCCGTTCATCCTGTTGATTCTTGGGGCCTATCTGTTTGGTGATGAGGTGGGGCCGCGCCGGATCGGGGCCTGCGCTGTCGGTTTTTACGGGGCATTACTGGTGATCCAGCCGTCGCTGGCGGTGTTTGGCTACATCGCGCTGTGGCCGCTGGGCACGGCGTTTTTCTTTGCGTTCTACATGCTGTCAACGCGCGCGATGGCGGCCCACATGCATCCGGTGACGATGCAGATGCACACGTCGCTGGCGGGGGCTGCGATCTGTGTGCCGCTGCTGTGGATGTTTGACGGGTCCGGGATTGCCGATCTGGATGCGATCTGGCCTGCGGACAATCTGATGTGGCTGTGGATGTTCGGCGTGGGGTTCTGGGCGGCGCTCAGCCATATCTGCATGACCTATGCGTTGAAATTCGCGCCCTCGGCCACGCTGGCCCCGTTGCACTATCTTGAGATCGTGGCGGCGGTGGCCTTGGGTTATGCGGTGTTTGGCGACTTTCCCAACGGCCTGACCTGGGCGGGGATCGGGGTGATCGTGGCATCGGGGCTGTACCTGATCCACCGCGAGCGGATCTATGCGCGCAACCGGAGGCGCGATGTGCTGGCGGATCTGGCAGCAGGGCCGAACGGTTAGCGACGCACGGCGGCAATCGCCTGATCCAGCCGCGCGCGGGGCAGGATCACCAGCATGCCGGGGCCGTCAAAGGCAAGGTCAACGGTGCGCAGGCTGGCGCGGTTTGATGTGCCGACAGGGCCTGCAGGGGCAAAGGCAATGCCGTCAATCGGCCAGTACAGGCCCGTGCTGCGCCCGGTCACCGGGGCCATGGGAAACAGCGACACACGGTCGCCCATGCGCATGTGCAGGCGCATCTGCGCGGGCGCATGAAAGATGACATCGCGCGGGCCGATGACGATGCAGGCGCGGTCGGCATGGCGCACAAGGGCGGAAAACACCGCCAACCCATGATCGACGCGCGCGCCGACAAACCCCAGTGCGAGCACAAAGGGGGCAGCGATAGAGCGCAGCGCCTTGTCAAAATCGGTGCTGTCCTGTTCGGGGATCGGGTGCAGGCGGGCGGGGTCGATGGCAGCACGCACCGCAGGCGAAATCGAATCGAAATCGCCGATGACGGCACGCGGCATCACGCCGTGACGCAGACAGTGGTCGGCCCCGCCGTCGGCGGCAACGACATCAGGTGCCAACAGGCGCGCGGCAGCAAGGCGGGCGGCGGAAACCGGGCCGCCCCCCACGAGGGTGACCCCTGCCAAGGATTGAACAATCACCCGATTCATGCCGATACTGTTCCCAATTAAGGCAGATGAAAGGTTCAAGGCCATAATCAATCCTTCAAATTACCCTTGTCTGTCCACGAATTCGAACAGCCTGTGGGTAAAGTGAAGGCTGTAGTTTGGCAGAAAGTGAGCATCCGATGATCGGAGCAAGCAAGATCCTTACGGTGTCCTATGGCACCTTCTCTTGTACGCTGGAAGGGTTTGATGACCCTTTCAACACGATGAAGGCCATTGCGGAATACTTCCGTGATCTTGCAGCAGGTGATCGGTACTTTGGTGCGGAACCACCGCAGCCGGATGCAGCGATGCTGCACAAGATTGCCGAACGCGAAGTGCATCGCCGGGTCGAGGCGCAGGTGCAGGACAATGGCGTGATCCTGCGGGCGTCGGATGTGGATGAACCAGAGACGCCTGCGGTGGCGGCAGAGGTGCCGGTTGCGATGCCGCAGCTGGTGGCAGAACCGCCGCGCGCGGTGGTTGCGGATGCGCCGGGGGGTGCGGCTCCGGGCCTGAATGCGATGCCGGACGGGGTGGCGGCACGGCTGGCAAAAATCCGCGCGGCTGTGGCCTTGGCGGAACCGAAGGTTGCGCTGCCTGTGGCGGTCGCACTGTCGGATTTCACCGAAGATCAACACGCAGATGAGGCATTTGCGCCGGTTGATGATACGGATGCGTTTGCGCCGGACCAGCCAATCGCCGTGGCTGCGCCCGAATTGGACGACAGCGACGATCTGATCGCAGATCTGGCGAGCCTTGACGGCGTGGCGGATGCGGACGCTGTGGCGCGCGATGCGCATGATGACACGATGCTGGCCAATCTGGCGGCGATGGATGCGCCGGTGGTGGCAGATGCTGTGACCGACGGTGCCGATATTGCGGCAATGGATGTGTCGTTGCTGGCTGATATCATGTCGGACGGGGACAACGAACTGGACGCGGTGGAAGACGCGCTGCGGGACGTGCTGACCGGCGACGACGACGAAGCGTGGTCCCAGGCGGATGAGCTGCCCGCAGAACTGCTGATTGCCGATGAGCCGTTTGACGGGATCGCGGCGGACGCTGATGCCGTCTTGGATGTGGCACACATGGACGCTGATCTGCGAGCAGTGGCTGCAGCGGATGCGGATGACGATTTGCCCGAGATGGGCGCGGCGGATGCCGACGACGATATGCCCGAAACGGTTGCGATGGATGCTGACGACGATATGCCCGAAACGGTCGCGGCGGATGCTGATGATGATTTGCCCGAAACGGTCGCGGCGGATGCGGATGACGATTTGCCCGAAATGGTCGAGATGGCCGCAGCGGTTACAGTTGGGGCGGAACCCACAATGGCCGACGTGACCCCGGCCGTCGCAGTGGACTCTCCTGCGCTGCTGGAAAAAGCCCAGCGGGCGCGGGCGCGTGTCATTCGCGTGCGTCGCAATCCCGATATTGCGGTTGACCGTGCGGAGGCGGTTCTGGTTGCGCCAGTGGCGGCGGTTTTGCCGGACGATGCCGAGGCAGAATTGCAGCGCGAGCTGGCGGCGCTTGAGGCGGACACAACCAGCGCGGACAGCCGGACGCAAGACGCAGATGATGCGTTGCGCCGTCAGTTGTCTGGGATGATGGTCGAGATGGATGCCAACGCCGATCTGCAACGGCAAGTGTCGACGATGATGACGGTGCCAGAGGCGACCCGCGACGCAGGCGTGCAGGAAGATTCGGTACGTCGCCTTCTGGAGCAGACCCAATCGGAAATGGCCGTGCCGGAAAACCGCCGTCGGCTGTCGTCGATTGCGCATCTGAAGGCGGCGGTGGCCGCCACGATCGCAGAACGCTTTGGGGCCAAGCCAAAGCCGGTGGAAGAGGTTGAGGCGACGCGCACCGAACCCTACCGCAACGACCTTGCGCGCACGGTGCGCCCCGTGCGCCCGGCCGGTGCACCGGGTACGAGCGAACGACCGGCACCGTTAGTGTTGGTATCGGAACAGCGGATCGACCGTCCCGCAGCCCCGCTGGCCGTCAGCCCGGTACGCCCGCGCCGCGTGACGGCGCAGACGGCGGCGGCACTGCAACCGGCCTATGACGACGCGTTTGACATGGAATCCGAGGCCGACGAAGACGTGGATACCGATCCGGACAACATCTTTGGCGATGCGCGCGGGTTTGCCGAATTCGCGGACCGTGTGGGCGCAAACGGATTGCCCGACCTGCTGGAAGCCGCCGCCGCCTATGGTGCAGCGGTCGAAGGGCGAGACAGCTTTACCCGGCCACAGCTGCTGCGCCAGTTTGCCAGCGTGACGGGGGATGATGTGACGCGCGAAGACGAATTGCGCAGCTTTGGCGCATTGCTGCGCGATGGCCGCATCGTCAAGGTGAAGCGTGGGCAGTTCGCCCTGACCGAAACATCGGCCCTGCTGGCCGAGGCGCGTAAGATCGCAGGCTGACCTGCCACGACATCGCGGGGGCGGCTGCCAGGCACCCCGCTGCATCAGGCGGAAGGGTCATGCCCTTTCGCCTGATGTGCATTTGGATCGGTCTGCGCGATGCCTTTGAACAGAAATTTCAACGGCAAGGCCCAGACAACGCCCAAGCCCAGATACACCAACAGTTCGCGCCACAGTGACGGGCGATCAAACAGGTCAATCACATTGACCGCAACGACGATATACACCGGCAAACCGATCAACAAAACGACAAGCGACCAGCGTTTGCGCGCGGCATAAGACAGGGACATGGGCTGCTTTCCTTCAGTCGGCAAACGGGTCGGTGACCAGAATGGTGTCATCGCGTTCGGGTGACGTGGAAAGTAGGGCGACGGGGCATTGGATCAACTCTTCGATCCGGCGCACGTATTTGATGGCCGCACCGGGCAGATCGGCCCATGACCGCGCCCCTGCGGTCACCTCGGACCAGCCTTCCAGTTCTTCGTAAACTGGCGTGCAGCGCGCCTGTTGATCGGCGGCCGTGGGCAGATAATCCAGCCGGACGCCGTCCAGATCATAGCCCACACAGATTTTCAGCGTGGCAAACCCATCCAGCACATCCAGTTTCGTCAGCGCGATGCCCTTGACGCCCGATGTGACACAGGTCTGGCGCACCAGCACCGCATCAAACCAGCCGCAACGCCGCTTGCGTCCCGTCACAGTGCCAAATTCATGGCCGCGTTCCCCCAGACGTTCGCCATCGGCGTCTTTCAGTTCCGCCGGGAACGGGCCTTCGCCGACGCGCGTGGTATAGGCCTTGACGATGCCCAGCACGAAATCAATCGCGCCCGGCCCCATGCCGGTGCCTGTCGCCGCCTGCCCCGCGATAACATTGGACGACGTGACAAAGGGATAGGTGCCAAAGTCGATGTCGAGAAGCGCACCTTGCGCGCCTTCAAACAGGATGCGTTTGCCCGCGCGGCGTGCGTCATGCAGCACTTTCCAGACGGGTTTGGCATAGGGCAGCACTTGTGGTGCAATCGCGCGCAGTTGCGCCAGAAGGGCTGCGCGATCAACGGGTTCAATGCCCAAGCCCCGGCGCAGCGCATCGTGGTGGCCCAGCAACCGGTCAATCCGCAAGAACAGCGTCGCCTCATCCGCAAGATCGGCCACGCGAATTGCCCTGCGACCGACCTTGTCTTCGTAGGCGGGGCCGATGCCGCGCCCGGTGGTGCCGATCTTGGCCACGCCGGTCTGGCCTTCGCGCGCGCGGTCCAGCTCGCCATGCAAAGGCAGGATCAGGGGGGCGTTTTCGGCGATCATCAGGTTATCGGGGCTGATGTCCACGCCCTGCGCGCGCAGCTTTTCAATCTCGGTCACCAGATGCCAGGGGTCAAGCACAACGCCATTGCCGATGACCGACAGCTTGCCGCCGCGCACGATGCCACTGGGCAGAAGGCTTAGCTTGTAAACCTTGCCATCGATGACAAGCGTGTGGCCCGCGTTGTGGCCGCCCTGAAAACGCGCGATCACATCGGCGCGTTCCGACAGCCAGTCGACGATCTTGCCTTTGCCTTCATCGCCCCACTGGGCCCCTACGACGACGACATTGGCCATGGCTGATCCCCTGATGCGTAAAACCGCATGACCTATAGACGCGGGGCCGCGTCAGGGAAACAGCGAAATCGCAGGCGGCTTTATTCGAAGGGCTGTTTGATGAAGATACTGCAGAACGATCCGCGCGCATGGCCCAACGATACCGACCCGTCGCTTCCCTTGCTGAAGGTGGACAGCCCGCTTTCGGATGCAGCGGCAGCCGGATCAAGCGTGAAGGTGATGCCCTGCCCGGCGCGGCGTGGTGGGGGCGAGGCGCGGTAAAGCCGGGTTTTGCGCGGCAAGCCCAACTCGCGGATGGCGAAATCCCCGGCGGCACACCAATAAGCGGTTTCGTTCTGCACAAGCTGGTACTCGACGGTAATTTCCTGCGGGCCGGTCTGGGTGACGGTAAAGCTGTTCACGGCCTCGAACGCGGCGGCGGGGCTTGCGGCAAGGGCGACGACAAGGGTGAGGGCGCGCATGAAAGGCTCCTGTGATGTTGCGGTACAGGATGCGCGCGTTCAGCGGCTTTGTCATCGGGGCAGGTGATCACAGTTCTGCGACGGGGCTGTGGACGCGATTATGCAGACCGAAATGCGTCATATCCGTGTTACGATTCTGTGAATGACATTTCGAATCGCCCTTGCCTTGGTCTGTCTTGCCAGCCTGCCCGCGCAGGCGACAACGCCGATTGCCGAAGTGCTGTGCGCGCCGCGGGCGGATATGGTGCTGCGGCTGTCGGTGCAGAATGGCGCGCAGGTGACGGCGATGGGCATCCGCGACGCCGAAGCGGTGATGGAGGTCTGGGCCGACGATCAAGGGCGCTGGACGATGGTGCAGTCTTACGCCAACGGGCAGGCCTGCATCGTGGCGATGGGAACGGATTGGATCGGGGCCGAGCCGCCGGCGTGAAGATGTGGTTGCATTTTTGGCATTTCGATGTATATTACAATGCATATCACAGGATGCATCGCCATGACCCGCCTTTTGACGCCCCACATCGCCACCATGACCGAACTGCGTGAACCACATAAGGTGTTCGAACGCTCGGGCGGCAAGCCGGTGGCGATTTTGAAGAATTCCGCCGTGGTGGGGTACCTCGTGCCGAACGAGGCGGTGAACCAGATTGAAACGCGGGTGGCGACGCTGGAAGAGGTGATGGCTTATCTCGACGCCAGCCGCGAACGTGTTCAACCTGTTCTTGACTACCTCAAGGACAAATGACTTACGTTCTTCTTTCGGTCGAACTGATCGACGTCGTGCATGATGCCGTTCTGAACCCGGGCGATCTTCCGGGCCGCGCGCGGGACAAGTCGCTCGATTCTGCTCTTGCCCGTGTGGATAACCGCCTGGCCTACGGCATGATCAACGACACCTTCGATCTTGCTGCCTCCTATGCCATGGCAATCGCACGCGGCCATTGCTTTAACGATGGCAACAAGCGCACTGCCTTTCGGGTGATGGACGCCTGCTTGGTATTCAATGGCATCACCATCATCTGGGACACCGATGAGGTCGGCCAGATCATCATCCGCTGCGCGCAGGGGATGATGGAGGACGGCGATCTGGCGGATTGGTTGCGGGGGAAGGAAAGGGCGTAGGGTGCGTGATTTCACGCACCGTTTCGCTGCCGCAGGTGGGGAAGGGGAGGGTGCTTTAAATCACGCACCCTACGGCTCGCTATGGCGTGCCTTCGATGTAGCGAATGCCGAACGCCTTGTTTGTAAACAAGAGCGCAGTCATAGGCCCTTGGCTGCTTGCGCCGTGTGTGCCGATACTGCCTTCGGGATACCAGACCATGTCGCCCGGACCGAAACTCCCACTCTGCGTTTCGAGTTCACCTGAAATCACCAGAAGTCCGTGTCCGCAGGGGTGGGCATGCAAAGGAGTTACCGTTCCGGCGGGATAGCGAACCATGAAGACTTCCATCCCCGTGTCGACATCCTTGATCTGCCGTACAGCCTGATAGGGTCTTCCTGAAACAGGATTGATGCGGTCTTCCCACTGCGTATCGACCAACCTCCAGGACTGCATCGCGATGATCCTTTCTTACTGATCCAGGAAACTCCGCAGTTTTCTGCTCCGTGACGGATGCTTCAGCTTCCGCAGCGCCTTGGCCTCGATCTGCCGGATACGTTCGCGCGTCACGGAAAACTGCTGCCCCACCTCTTCCAGCGTGTGGTCCGTGTTCATGCCGATACCGAACCGCATCCGCAGAACCCGCTCTTCACGCGGCGTCAGCGATGCCAGAACCCGCGTCGTCGTTTCTTTCAGGTTCTCCTGAATCGCCGAATCCAGCGGCAAAATCGCGTTCTTGTCTTCGATGAAATCGCCAAGCTGGCTATCTTCCTCGTCGCCAATCGGCGTTTCCAGCGAAATCGGTTCCTTGGCGATCTTCATCACCTTGCGGACCTTTTCCAGCGGCATCTGCAGCTTTTCGGCCAGTTCTTCCGGCGTCGGTTCGCGGCCGATTTCGTGCAGCATCTGGCGGCCCGTGCGCACCAGTTTGTTGATCGTCTCGATCATGTGCACCGGAATACGGATGGTGCGGGCCTGATCGGCGATAGACCGCGTAATCGCCTGACGGATCCACCACGTCGCGTAGGTACTGAATTTATAGCCCCTGCGGTATTCGAATTTATCAACGGCTTTCATCAGGCCGATGTTGCCTTCTTGGATCAAATCCAAGAACTGCAAGCCACGGTTGGTGTATTTTTTGGCAATGGAAATGACCAAACGCAGGTTGGCTTCGACCATTTCCTTCTTGGCAAGGCGGGCTTCCTTCTCGCCTTTTTGCACTTGCGACACGATGCGGCGGAATTCGGCGATGTCGACGCCGACGTATTGGCTGATCTCGCCGATCTCGCCGCGCAGTTCGTCAACTTTCAGCCCGTGTTTGTCGAGCAGCACATCCCAGCCGCGACCCTTGAGCAGGCCGACGCGGTCGAGCCAGCCGGGTTCAAGCTCGTTGCCGCGATATTCGGAAATGAAGTCCTGCCGGTTGATG
>JANNKX010000137.1:0-6851 GCA_031396505.1 Rhodobacterales bacterium | reverse complement strand
TGCCAAGATGTTTGGCCAGCCCGCCAATGTGGCCGTCACCGTGCCAGCCGCCGACATCGTCGCCAAGACGCCCTGGCTGGCCGACGTTGAATCCGTTTGGGGCCCGGCCCCGGGCCGCCATCAGACCGACGGGCGCGGCGTGCATGTGTTGGGCTGCCAGTTCGGTAATGTCTTTGTCGGGCTTCAGCCCGTGTTCGGCTATGAGGGCGACCCGATGCGCCTGCTGTTCGAACACGGCTTTGCACCGACGCATGCTTTCACCACCTTCTATCGCTGGATGCGCGAGGATTTCGGCGCCGATGTCCTGCTGCATTTCGGCATGCATGGTGCGCTGGAATTCATGCCGGGCAAGCAGGCCGGGGTTGGCGGCAATTGCTGGCCGGACCGGCTGATCGGCAATCTGCCCAACATCTATCTTTATGCGGCCAATAACCCGTCTGAGGCGACGCTGGCCAAGCGGCGCTCGAACGCGATCACGGTGACGCATCTGACGCCGCCGTTGGCGCAGGCGGGGCTTTACAAGGGCCTGGCCGATCTGCGCGATACGCTGGACCGCTGGCGCCGCAGTGATCCCCAAGCCCCCGAGCGGGCCGATCTGGCGATCCTGATCGCCGAACAGGCGCGGGCTGTTGACATGACGGCTGCGCCCGAAACGCTGTGGACCAAACTGCTGGAAACCGAAGGTGCACTGATTACCGACGGGCTGCATGTGGTGGGGCGCAAAATGTCGGACGCGCAACGCGCCGACATGGTCGCCCTGATGACGGGCGACGCCGAGATGCGCGCAAGGGCTGACAGGCTGCTGCAGGAAGATCACGAAATCACCGGCCTCCTGCGCGCGCTTGGCGGGCATTTCATGGCGCCGGTGCCGGGTGGCGATCTGATCCGGTCGCCCGACATTCTGCCAACCGGGCGCAATATCCACGCCTTTGATCCGTTCCGCATGCCCACAGCCTTTGCCCTGCGCGATGGTGCGGCACAGGCGCAGCGCCTGCTCGAGGCGCATCCGCGCCTGCCGCGTACCGTGGCGCTGGTGCTGTGGGGGTCGGACAACATCAAATCCGACGGCGGCCCGATTGCGCAGGCACTGGCGCTGATGGGGGCAAAACCCCGGTTTGACAGCTTTGGCCGACTGTCGGGTGCAGACCTGATCCCGCTTGCCGAACTGGGGCGCCCGCGTATCGATGTGGTGATGACGCTGTCAGGCATCTTCCGCGACCTTCTGCCGCTGCAGACACGGATGCTGGCCGAGGCGGCGTATAAGGCCGCGACCGCCGAGGATGAGCCGCTGGCGCAGAATTTCATCCGCGCCCATGCGCTGGCCTATGCCGCCGAGATGGGCGTTGATATGGAAACCGCATCGCTGCGCGTTTTTTCCAACGCCGAAGGGGCTTACGGGGCCAACGTCAACACATTGGTCGGATCATCGGCCTTTGGCGCCGAGGATGAGCTGGCAGATGCCTATGAGGCGCGCAAATCCTTTGCTTACGGGCGCAACGGCAAGCCTGCGCAGAATGCAGCCCTGTTGCAAAAGGCGCTGAAGGACGTGGATCTTGCCTATCAGAACCTTGAATCGGTCGAACTGGGGGTGACGTCGGTCGATCATTATTTCGACACGCTGGGTGGCATCGCCCGCGCGGTCAAACGCGCACGCGGCGGCGAAGAAACGCCGGTCTACATCGGCGATCAGACCCGGGGCGCGGGGCAAGTGCGCACGCTGAAAGACCAGATCGCACTGGAAACCCGGTCACGCAGCCTGAACCCGAAGTTCTATGAAGGCCTGTTGCGCCATGGGGCCGAAGGCGTGCGCCAGATCGAGGCGCATGTGACCAACACCCTTGGCTGGTCGGCGACAACGGCCCAAGTGGACCCGTGGGTGTATCAGCGCCTGTCGGAAACCTTCGTGCTGGACGACGCGATGCGTCGCCGACTGGCGGACCTGAACCCCGAGGCGAGCGTGCGTCTGGCGACGCGGTTGCTGGAAGCGTCGGATCGCAACTACTGGCAACCGGATGCGGCAACACTGGCGGCGTTGCAGGGGGCGGCGGATGAATTGGAAGACCGGCTGGAAGGGATCGCGGCGGAATGAGCCTGCGGCGCACCTTGGCCGAGCGGCGGAGTGGGGGCCAGCCCCCACACCCCCGGGATATTTGGAAACAGATGAAAGGGGCAAAACCATGAGCCCACGTGATGAGATACCCAACCTGCGTGGCCTTGATGGCGACGGGTCGGTGCAAGTGCATCAGGACGCCGATACCAAGATCGAAGGGGCAAAGGTTTTTTCGGTTTACGGCAAGGGCGGGATTGGCAAATCGACCACCAGTTCCAACCTGTCGGCAGCGTTTTCGATGATGGGCAAGCGTGTGTTGCAGATCGGTTGCGATCCGAAACATGACAGCACCTTTACCCTGACCGGCCGGTTGCAGGCGACGGTCATCGACATTCTGAAAGAGGTGGATTTCCACCCCGAAGAATTGCGCCCCGAGGATTATGTCGTGACGGGATTCAACGGCGTGAAATGCGTGGAGGCGGGCGGTCCGCCTGCGGGCACCGGCTGTGGCGGTTATGTCGTGGGCCAGACGGTAAAGTTGCTGAAACAGCATCACATGCTGGAAGAGACCGATGTCGTGATCTTTGATGTGCTGGGCGATGTGGTGTGTGGTGGCTTTGCGGCCCCATTGCAACATGCCGACCGTGCGCTGATCGTCACCGCCAATGACTTTGACAGCATCTATGCGATGAACCGCATCATCGCCGCCGTGCAGGCGAAATCAGCCAATTACAAAGTACAACTGGCCGGTTGCATCGCAAACCGGTCGCGCGAGACCAACGAAGTGGACCGCTACTGCGCCAAGGTCGGGTTCAACCGTCTGGCGCATATGCCCGATATTGATGCCATCCGCCGCTCGCGTCTGAAGAAAAAGACGCTGTTCGAAATGGACGATGCCGAAGACGTTGTCATGGCGCGCGCCGAATACATGAAACTGGCCGATACGCTGTGGCGTTCGGTGCAGGTGCCCGGATCAACGCCCGCCCCCCTGCCGGACCGTGAGATTTTTGAACTACTGGGGTTTGACTAGACCATGGCCGACTATTCCGCCACGCGTGCACGGGTCGAGGATTATTTCGACCGCACCGCCACAACCGTGTGGGCGCGTCTGACATCGGACGCGCCGGTCAGCCTTATCCGCCAGACCGTGCGCGCGGGCCGCGACCAGATGCGCGCAACCATGATGGGACGCCTGCCCGATGATCTGCGCGGCTGTCGCGTGCTGGATGCAGGCTGTGGCACGGGGCTGATGACGGCCGAACTGGCCATGCGCGGGGCGGATGTGGTGGCCGTGGATATTTCGCCCGCGCTGGTGAAAATAGCTGCTGACCGCCTGCCTGATGCCCTACAGCGCCGCGTGACCTTTGCCGCCGGTGACATGACCGATCCCACGCATGGCCGGTTCGATTTCGTGATGGCGATGGACAGCCTGATTTACTATTCGGCCGCCGACATCACCGATATCTTACACAAGCTTGGCGCACGCACGCGCGGCGGCGTGGTCTTTACCGTGGCCCCCCGCACGCCGTTGTTGATGACCATGTTCCACGCCGGAAAACTGTTTCCGCGCGCTGACCGCTCACCCATCATGATCCCGCATGCTTTTGCCGATCTGGCCAAAGCCTCGGCGGGAAAACTGACCAGAATCGCCCGCGTCTCGCGCGGTTTCTACATCTCGGAATGTCTGGAGTATCGCCCGTGATCCTGCGGAAAAAACATATGGCAAAGCTGCCTGCAAGCTGGCTGCCCTTTGCCGATGCCGCATCAGAGGGGTTGCCGATGGCGCAACTGCTCCGCCTGGCGCTGTTCCAGGTCTCGGTTGGCATGGCCACCGTTTTACTGTTGGGCACGCTGAACCGCGTTATGATCGTGGAACTGTCGGTGCCTGCCACTGTCGTCGCCTTCATGATCGCACTGCCCGTTTTGTCGGCACCGTTTCGTGCCTTTCTGGGCCATCGCAGCGATCACCACAGGTCCTTCATCGGGTGGAAGCGTATTCCCTATCTGTGGTTTGGCAGCCTGTGGCAGATGGGTGGCCTGGCGATCATGCCCTTTGCGCTGATCGTGCTGTCGGGCGATCAGGTTCACGGCCCCGCATGGGCGGGCAAGGCATTGGCGGGTATGGCCTTTCTGATGACGGGCATTGGCCTGCACATGACGCAAACAGCGGGTCTGGCGCTGGCGTCCGACCGCGCGACAGATGAGACGCGGTCCAAGGTTGTGGCACTGCTGTATGTGATGTTCCTTTTGGGCATGGCGGCCTCGTCCGTCATCATCGGCTGGCTGTTGCGCGATTTCGACCAGATCACGCTGATCCGCGTCGTGCAGGGGTGTGCGGTGGCCACCATGGTTTTGAACATGGTCGCACTGTGGAAACAGGAAAAGATGCGCCCGATGACGCGCGCTGAAATGGCCGAGGCGCGGCCCGTGTTTCTTGAATCATGGCGCGATTTCATCCGGCGCGGCGATGCCGGGCGGTTGTTGTTTTTGGTGGTGATCGGCACGATGGGTTTTCAGATGCAGGATGTGCTGCTGGAGCCTTATGGTGGCGAGATTCTGGGCCTGTCCGTGGCTGCAACGACATGGCTGACCGCCGCCAATGCGCTTGGCGCGTTGATGGGGTTTATCCTTGCCGGGCGGTGGATGGGGCGTGAGCATGATGCGTACCGGATGGCGGCGCGCGGCATTCTGGTCGGGATCGGCGCATTCAGTGCCGTCATCGTCGCCGGGATGACCGGATCGGTCGTGCTGTTTTTTGCCGGGGCCTGCACCATTGGCATTGGCGTTGGGTTGTTCGCGGTATCCACCCTGACTGCGGCGATGGCCTTGCCCGAACACGGCACATCCGGCCGCGGCCTTGCTTTGGGCGCGTGGGGGGCGGCACAGGCCACGGCGGCAGGGCTTGCTATCTTTTTCGGCGGCGCGCTGCGCGATGCAGTTGGCAGCCTGATCAACGCAGGGCACCTTGGGCCCGCTTTGCATGACGCGTCGGTTGCCTATGCCTTTGTCTATCACGTTGAGATTGCAATGCTTTTTGCATCTCTTGTTGCGCTCGGCCCGCTTGTGCGGGTAACTGTTCTGAATTCGATCAACAAACAACCTGACACCGCCCGCATGGGCATCGTCGAGTTTCCCACCTGATACCGGAGGACCCTGTAATGCTTGGTGTGACTTTCTTTGGCAACTTTGATCTGGCGAGCCTCGCCATATGGCTGTTCTGGGGCTTCTTCGCCCTGCTGGTCTACTATCTGCAAACCGAAAACATGCGCGAAGGGTATCCGTTGGAAACCGAAGACGGGTTGCCTGCGGCCAACCAGGGCCCGTTCCCATTGCCAGCACAAAAGACCTTTCGCCTGCCTTTTGGTCGCGGCGATGTCACCGTGCCCGATGGCAAACCCGAAGCGCGCGCCGTGGCCCTTGCCCGGACCGCGTCATCCGAAGGCTTTCCACATGTGCCCACCGGGGACGCCATGGATGATGGTGTCGGTGCTGCAAGCTGGGCCCCACGCCAGGACGCACCCGAACTTGATGGCCACGGCCATGCCAAGATCGTGCCTTTGGCCGGGCTGAAGGGCATGGTCGTCAGCGCCGGACGCGACCCGCGTGGCCTGCCCGTGCAGGCGGGCGATCTGGAGGTTGTGGGCCGTATTTCTGACATGTGGATCGATGCACCCGAACAACTGGTGCGCTATCTTGAGGTCGAACTGAACGATGGCGGCAAACGGCTTGTGCCGATGACGATGGCCAAGATCTGGCCGGATCGCGTGCGCGTCAACGCCATCACCTCCGGACGGTTCGCAGGCATCCCGCAGACCAAGTCCATGACCACTGTCACCAAACTGGAAGAAGACAAGATCTCTGGCTACGTCGCCGGTGGCTGGTTGCATGACGGCGGCACCCGCAAGCGCGGGTTCTGACGACGGGATACTGAGGACGGCCCGCGCCCGGGCCGTCCTGACCAACCCAAACGACGGAAAGGGTCTGCACCATGTCAGGCCATGATGATTTTGCTTTCGAACCGATCCCCGGCCTGCCTGAACGGCTGCCTGCAGGCGAGGAAATGTTGTGGCAGGGCCGCCCCGATGCCGGTGCCCTCGCGCGCGAGGCTTACGGTCTGCGCTGGATCGCAGGTTACTTTGCCCTGATCGTGCTGTGGCGGGCAGGCGTCGGTTATGGCGATGCCGGCCTGTCGGGTGCGGTTGCCTTTGGCTTGCCCTATATCGGGCTGGCCGTACTGGGCTGTGGTGTGATCTACCTGCTCGCCGTCGCGCAGGCCCGTGCCACCATCTACACCATTACCTCGTCGCGCGTGGTGATGCGGATCGGGGCCGCACTCACCGTGACCTTCAACTTTCCCTTTGTGCAGATCGCAGCGGCCCATCTGGATGACCGTGGTGCCACCGGCACCATCGCGCTGCAAACCAAAGGCGACACGCGGATTTCCTTTCTGATCCTGTGGCCGCATGTGCGCCCGTGGCGCATCGCCCACACCCAACCTGCGCTGCGTTGCATCCCGGATGCCGCCGCCGTGGCGAAACTTTTGGCCGAGGCTGCACAAACCCGGCTGTCCCAACCCACCATCACCCGTGACCCCGCACAAGTGGGCGATCTGATCGCAGCCGAATAGGTCCCAACCATGACACTCCGCATCGAACCCACATTCCGCCGCAAAGAGTCGAACGACATGATCCCCAAGGGCCTGTTGATTGCGATGATCGGCCTTGTCCTGTCCGCCGTCACAATCACGGGGTTTGCCGTCTGGTCGGACCGCCCGCATGTCGGTGTGCCGACCGCCGCCGCC
>JANNKX010000084.1:0-2303 GCA_031396505.1 Rhodobacterales bacterium | reverse complement strand
TCCACCATGAGGGCGATGAACCCGTTCGCTGGCTGCGCCGTCTGGCCGTTCTGGGGGGGCAAGACGTGCCTGATGCGCTGCGCCTGTCCCGCAACGATGCAACCGATTTAAGCCATATCAGAGCCGCTTTTGGCACTGCCGAGAGTATTACAACACTGGCCTACCGTCATGGTGCCACCCTCGCGCGTGATGCAGCCCTGTTGCGCGCAGCCCTGCTTGAACAACCACCAGCGCCCGGCTGGCAGGCCGATACGCTTCGTGGGGCCGCAGCGGAATGTCCCGTGACCGCCGCCGATCTGATGCCCGCTTTGCAGGGTGCTGCCTTGGGCGCGCGCCTGAAAGCCATCGAATCGCGCTGGCTGGCCTCCGACCTGACCCTGACCCGCGACCAACTTTTGGCCTGAGGGCGGTTTTCCTTGGCCCCGCGATGCGCTATGTGTTGCCTCCAAGGTCAGAGGCACCCGAAATGTTCCGCTTCTTTGAAGACCTCGTTGATCCCTACGGCCCCTACGAGGAAACCGATACGCCGCCCCGGCGGCTGTGGCCGTTCCTGAAAGATTACGTGCGCCCCTTCAAAGGGGTTTTTGTCGTGACCGCAGCCCTTTCGGTTGTATCGGCCTTCGCGGATGTCGCGTTGATCTGGTATGTGGGCCGTCTGGTGGATCTGCTGGCGACGTCGACGCCTGCGGATGTCTGGGCCACTTATGGCACCGAGATTATCATGGTCGGCCTCGCGGTCCTCATGCTGCGCCCGCTTTTCCTCGTGGCGAATGTGGCGCTGCTGCACAACACGATCCTGCCCAACTTCGGCACGATGATTCGCTGGCGCGCGCATCGTCATGTGATCCGCCAGCCCGTAGGCTGGTTCGAATCCGATTTTGCGGGCCGCATTGCCAACCGGATCATGCAAACGCCCCCTGCAGCGGGGGATGCCGTGTTCCAGACATTTGATGCCGTGGCTTTTGCGTCGGTCACGGTCGTGGGTGCGGCCATCATGCTGACCAATGCAGATCCGCGCTTGTTAGTGCCGCTTTTGATCTGGATGGTGTTGTATGGCTGGCTGGTGCACTGGACCATCAAACGCGCGGGGCCTGCATCCAAGGCAAGTTCCGATGCGCGCTCGGCCGTCACGGGGCGCGTGGTGGATGCCTATACCAATATCCATTCGGTCAAGCTGTTTGCGCATCACGACACCGAGATCAACTACGCGCGCGAATCGATTGAACACGCCCGCGCGACGTTCCAAAAGGAAATGCGTATCGTCACCAAGATGGATCTCGCGCTGACGTGCCTCAACGGGTTTCTGATTGTGGGCGTCACGGGCTGGGCGATCCTGTTGTGGTATCAAGGGCAGGCGAGCGTTGGCACCGTGGCTGCGGCAAGTGCGTTGGTCCTGCGGTTAAACAACATGACCTATTGGATCATGTGGGCGTTCACGAGCCTCGTGCAGGCGCTGGGCGTGGTGCAAGAGGGGATGGAAACGATCACCCATCCGATTGAACTGGTGGATAAACCGCAAGCCAAAGCGTTGCAGTTCGCGCAAGGCCTGATCAAAATCGACCACGTCTCGCACCACTATGGCCGCGGGTCGGGCGGGTTGCACGATGTCACGCTTACCATCCGGCCCGGCGAGCGTATCGGCGTTGTGGGCCGTTCGGGTGCGGGCAAATCAACCTTGGTCAAGCTGATGCTGCGGTTCTACGATACCGAAGGCGGGCGCATCCTGATCGACGGGCAGGATATCGCGGGCGTCACGCAGAATTCGGTGCGCCGCCAGATCGGCATGGTGCAGCAAGACAGCAGCCTGATGCACCGCTCGGTGCGCGATAACATCCTGTACGGTCGCCCCGATGCGGGCGAGGATGCGATGATTGCGGCGGCAAAACAGGCCGAGGCGCATGAATTTATCCTGACGCTGCAAGACCCGGAAGGGCGCACGGGGTATGATGCGCATGTGGGTGAGCGTGGCGTGAAACTGTCGGGCGGGCAGCGGCAGCGCGTGGCGCTGGCGCGCGTGATCCTGAAGGACGCGCCGATCCTGATTCTGGATGAGGCGACAAGTGCGCTGGACAGCGAGGCCGAGGCGGCGATTCAGGACGCGCTGTTTGGGGTGATGCAGGGCAAGACGGTGATCGCCATCGCGCACCGTCTGTCGACCATTGCGGCGATGGACCGGATTGTGGTGCTGGACGACGGCCGGATCGTGGAGATGGGGAGCCATACGGAATTACTGGCGCAGGGCGGGCTTTATGCGCGGTATTGGGGGCGGCAGTCGGGCGGGTTTATCGGGGTGGACGAAAGGC
>JANNKX010000060.1:0-3463 GCA_031396505.1 Rhodobacterales bacterium | reverse complement strand
GCGGCAGTGGCAAAGGCTTCGGTGTTTTCGGTCTGCACCGGGGGTTGCTGCAGGTCATCCGCGATCACGCCATCGGACGAGGCCTGCCGGGTTCTCGCCAAGGGTTCGGCAGGTGCAAAGAGATCGGCAAGGGCATCGGCCTCGCCCGTCTGCGCTGGAGCGACAGGTGCCGATGCACTTGGCGCGTCCGTCAGACCGCTGGAAAGTTCGCCGGATTGAGGCCGTATTCTGCCACCAAAAGTGGCTCCGCTATCGGTCAGCGACGGATCCGCCGGTGCAATCTCTTGCTCCACCGCTCCGGGTTCCGCTTGTGCAATGACGGTAGGCGGCAGCGTTGGTTCAGGCGTTGGTTCGACTTCCGCCATTTCCGTCACTGGCGCAGGAACGGGCGTAACAGGCGCCACCTCCGCCACCTCCGCCTCCTCCGCCACCGCCGCCGATGTCGTCGCCTCCGGCACCACCACTGCCTCCGGCACCGCGCGCACCACCTCCGGCCCGCGCATCAGCAGTGGCCCCACGGCCACGATCCCCACCACCACCGCTGCAGCCGAGGCTGTTCCCGCCAGCATCTGGCGGGTTGAAAAACGCGAAATCATCTGGAACACTCCACTGAAGAGCCCCGCCTTCATTGGGCGGTCTTCAGTAGGACGCAGCGGCGCAAACGATCCTTGGGCCCGGTCGAAATTCTCCAGCGCCAGCCGCAATGTCACCTCCCGCACGCCCGCATCCGGGGTGGGGGTCGCAGCCTTCATCGCGGCGCGCAGCTGGTCCAGTTCGTCCGTCATACCTTCGTCTCCGCCGCCGCCATCGCACGCAGCTTTTTCTTCACTTCACTCATCCGCCAGGCAATTGTCCCTTCCGACAGCCCCAGCACCACTGCTGCCTCCCCCTGCGTCATCTCTTCGCCCAACACCAACGCCACCGTATCGCGCAATTCCGGTGACAGCCGCGCCATCGCCCCCGTCAGCCAGTCCATCGCCGCGCGTTCCACGGCAATCTCATCCTGCCGTGCCAGCTCCCAGTCGCCCCAGCCATTGCTCGCCTTCGCCCGCGTCGCCGCACGCCTGCGCATGTCATGGCACGCATTCACCACCACCCGGTAAAGCCACGTCGAAAACCGCGCATCCCCGCGCCAGCCCCGCAACTTCATCGGCAGCGCCGCGCAGATATCCTGCGTCAGATCCTCCGCCTCCGCCCGGTTCCCCGTCAGGCGGAACGCCAGCCCGAAAACCCGGTCATAATGGCGCTGCAACAATAGCGTAAAGGCCACCCGGTCACCCGTGGCCGCCGCACTCGCAAGCTGTTCATCTGGCGTATCCATCAGCATCTTGATAGGTTGGACGCAGGGGGAAACGCAATCCTTGGCAATCATCCCAAAGAATATTGCACGCCCCCTTCAAGAACCCGTGGCCCTGCCCACCCATCACTTGTGTCACGCCGTTTTGCCCCCTAGGCTGATCCTGCCCGATAGAAAAGTGGTTCCCATGCGCCGTATCCCAGCCGCCCTTGTTGCCTTGCTTTTCACCCTGCTGCCTGCCACCGCACAAGAGCTTTTCACCGGCCCCAATCCCAACTGGGTCGAGGTGATCGGGCTGCCCGATGCCACCCCCGCCCTGCTGGAAAACGCCACAGACGGCGTGCTGTTCCTGCTGTCGGATGAACAGGTGTCATGGCAGGGCGACGAAATGCTCACGTATTTTCGCGCCGCCACCCTTGTCACCGATCGTTCCGGCATGGAAAGTGCCGCCACCCTGCAATTCGTCTTTGATCCGGTGTTCGAAAACCTGACCCTGACCCGTCTTGCCGTCATCCGCGACGGGCAGGTGATCGACCATACCGAAACCATTCAGGCCGATATCCTGCGCCGCGAGATACAGCTTGAAGATGGTATCATCGATGGCAACCTGACCGCCCTGTTGCAGGTGCCAGATGTCCGCATTGGTGACATTGTCGATTATTCCTTTCTGCGCCGCACCCTGCCGGTGATTGATGTCGCCAACCGCGCGGGCACGGCCCATCTGGAATATGATGTGCCCGTCGTGCTGACCCGCGTGGCCGTCAACTGGCCCGATGTCTGGCCGATCTATATTTCCGGCTGGCCTGCAAGCGTCGAATATACCCAAACCCCCGGTGACGGTATCGTGCGCCACCTCTGGACCCGCCGCGATCATCTGCCGGTCGTCACCGAAGACATGGTTCCCCCCGGCTATAGCGAAAGCACGGCTATCCAGTATACCGCCCTGCCAGATTACAGCGGGATCGCCGCAGGTCTTAGCGACTTTTATCTGTCCAGCTATCCCTTGGGCCCCGAATGGGATGCAAAACTGCGCGCCATCATGGCCGAACACGCCACAGACGAGGCGCGCATCATCGCCGCCCTGCGCGCCGTGCAAGACGATCTGCGCTACGTCAGCCTGTCCATCGGTGACGGCAGCCTTCTGGCCCGCTTGCCC
Organism: Rhodobacterales bacterium; assembly: GCA_031396505.1. Taxonomy (GTDB): domain Bacteria; phylum Pseudomonadota; class Alphaproteobacteria; order Rhodobacterales; family Rhodobacteraceae; genus JAAFHS01. Next base: position 1,010 of record JANNKX010000060.1, on the reverse strand, counting down.
GCTGTGACAACGGCCTCCGGTTATGGCGATTGCAAGGACAAGGCGCTGCTGTTGCGCAACATGCTTGATAAGATGGGGATCGAGGCCTATGTCGCCCTCACCGATCTGGACGAGGGTCACGGCTTGCCCGCCCGCAAACCGTCGCTCTGGTCATTCGATCATGCCATCGTCAAGGTGTTGGTCGACGGCGTCGACTACTGGATGGACCCGACCGCGTCGCATGAAGGCGGCGATCTCTACAGCTATGCCGCCCCCGACTATGGTTTTGCCCTGCCGCTGACCGGACCCAACCAGCAGTCGCTCGAACCCATCAGCCTTGGCTATGCCTCCACCTGGTCATCCTATGTGGACGAGGTCTATGATTTCTCCCTGCTCGGCGTGTATTTCACCGTGACAACCAATTGGGACGGCCCCGCCGCCAACGATTATCGCTACAATCTGGGGTCATCCTCGCGCAATGCCATCTCGCAGGATTATCTGAACTATTACGCCGAACGCTATCCCGGTATCCGCCTGCTGGCCCCGATCGAGGTCACAGATGACCGTCTGGGCAACCGCATAACGGTGGTCGAGCGTTATCTGATCCCCACGCCCGCCTTGTACGAAAACGGCCTGCGCGAGGATTTCGAATTTGCGGCCGAAGATTACACCGACGATTTTCCGCTTGCCGCCGGGCCGCGCACAGCCCCGCTTGATCTGGGTGCGCCCACCAGCTTTTTTCACCGCGTCTCGGTGTTTGATGCCCCTATCGACTTTACCCTGCCCGACAGTGCCAGCGTGTATAACGATGCGTTCGGCTTCAATTTCTATGCCTATGGTGGTGAACAATCCGGCGATATGGTGTTGGAATGGTCCTATACCGGCACCAATCGCGTGATTGCACCCCCTGCGGTGGAACAGGTGCTGACGGATGCCGCCATTGTCGCCGAAAACGCCTGGTTCACGTGGGATTTGCGGCCCTGAACCGCAACGTCGCGCCAGACAATCCGTAGGATGGGCAATGCTGCCCA
>JANNKX010000145.1:0-8404 GCA_031396505.1 Rhodobacterales bacterium | reverse complement strand
GAAAGAACAGCAGGATCAGGGCAAGGGCAACAAACACGCCGCGATAATACCAGATCGAATTGCGGACGGCGCCCCACATGGCGATCAGTCGGTTGGGGTTTCGGCGGCACCGGGGGCAGGTTCGGCGGCGTCGGTGGGCGCGGTCGGGTCGGGTTGGACGGCGATTTCGGGTTCAGGTGCGGCAAAGACGACGGGCGGCGCAATCAGGCTGCCCGCATCGGTGATGGGTTCGATCGCATGGCTGCGCAACACGCGCAAAAATTCAAGCCGGCCATAGTCGGCCGACAGGCGCACGCGCAGGCGGCGGTCGTTGCCCAGGACCACCTCACCCACCAGAAGATCGGCGGGAAATACCGCACCATCACCCGATGTCACCACGCGGTCGCCGGGGCGGACCTGATCGGGGTCATCCAGAAATTCGAGCGGGGGCAGCGTGGAATTGTCGCCCGACAGCAGGGCCTTTTGCCCGGACGGCTGCACGGTGATGGGAATGCGGCTGGAGGTATCAGTCAGCAGGATGACCCGCGCGGTGCGTTCGCCCACGCCCGAAATGCGCCCGACAAGACCGATGCCGTCCATCGCGGCCCAGCCATCAATAATGCCATCGCGGTTGCCCACATTCAGCAGGACAGATTGGCGAAACGGGCTGCCACTGTCGGCCATGACGACACCCGTCACATGCGTCAGGCGCGGGTCAAGGCGGACCTGATTGAGGTCAAGAAGGCGGGCGTTTTCCTGTTCCAGCCGCAGGGCCGCCTCGCGCCATGCGCGGACCTGTTGCAGTTCGCGGCGGAGTTCCTGATTTTGTTCGTAGATGCGGGTATAGCTTTCGAACTGGTCGATCATGTCGGCCACTTTTGTGACCGGGGCCATGGCCCAGTCAAACGACGGCACGACGCGGTCGACCAATGCGGCGCGAAAGCGTTCCACGCGCGGGCTGTCGATGCGCCACAGCAGGAATATCGCCAGCAGCAGCAAGACCAGCAGGCTGACCAGAACGCGCCGCAGGGGGCGCGAGAATTCCTGTGGATCGGTGCGCGTCTTTGCCATTGCGATGCCCAGAAAGCCGCCTATGCGTCGTAGTCGATAACGTGCCGCAGTTGTTTTTCGTATTCCAGCGCCTTGCCGGTGCCAAGTGCGACACAGTTCAGCGATTCGTTTGCCACACTGATCGACAGCCCGGTCTGTTCGCGCAAGGACAGATCGAGATCACCAAGCAGCGCCCCGCCGCCCGTCAGCATAACGCCGCGATCCACGATGTCGGCGGCCAGATCGGGCGGTGTCGCCTCCAGCGCCTGCATCACGGCATCGCAGATCTGCTGCACGGGTTCGGCCAACGCCTCGGCCACCTGGGCCTGGTTGATTTCGGTTTCCTTGGGCACACCATTCAACAGGTCACGCCCGCGGATTGTCATGGATGACCCGCGCCCGTCATCGGGCATTCGCGCCGTACCGATGGAGGTCTTGATGCGTTCGGCGGTGGATTCGCCGATCAGCAGGTTCTGGTGGCGGCGCAGGTAGTTGATGATCGCCTCATCCATGCGGTCACCGCCGACGCGGACGGAACGGGCATAGACGATGTCACCCAAGGACAACACGGCCACTTCGGTGGTGCCGCCGCCGATATCGACGACCATGTTTCCCGTCGGATCGGTGATCGGCATGCCCGCACCGATGGCTGCCGCAATCGGTTCGGCAATCAGGCCCGCGCGGCGTGCGCCCGCAGACAGTACGGATTGGCGGATGGCGCGCTTTTCGACCGGGGTTGCGCCGTAGGGGACGCAGACGATGATCTTGGGTTTGGAAAACGTCGTGCGCTTGTGCACTTTGCGGATGAAATGTTTGATCATCTCTTCCGCGCCTTCGAAGTCGGCGATGACGCCGTCGCGCATCGGGCGGATGGCCTGAATCGTGCCGGGCGTGCGCCCCAGCATCAGCTTGGCATCTTCACCCACGGCCAGAACCTGCTTTTTGCCATCCTTGATATGATAGGCGACAACCGAGGGTTCGTTCAGAACGATGCCCTTTCCGCGCACATAAACAAGCGTGTTGGCAGTGCCAAGATCAATGGCCATATCCGATGAGAAGAGGCCGGAAAGTATCGACATGTGCGGGCAGTCCTTGATGGGCAATAAAACACGTGCCCGCGACTCAGGGGATGAGGCAGGCAGACCCTTATAGAAACAGGGCACAGGAAGGGAAAGGGGCGTGGCGGAACCCCGCCGGGATGAAAATTGCAGGCGGGCAAAAGAGGCGGGGAATGACCTGTCCGGTCAACCCCCGCCCTTCTGAAGATAGTTGGATTATGACAAGAAACTGGTGAAAAGAGGGTTATATTTTCAAGTCTATAGCAGAAAATCCAAAACGGTCAGCGGGTGATGACCATACACGGCAAGTTCCATGTCGGCGCGGCCATCGCCTGTCAGATCGACCATGACCACGCTGCCGTGACGGCCGTGCTGCACCCGGATTTCGCCTTCGGAGCCGGTAAACGCCAGCGCGCCGCGCCATGTCAGCACACCGGATTCGCCGCCGTCAAACAGTTCGGTCAGGTCAATCCTATCAAGCCCGGACCGAAAATCACGGATGCTGTCGCGGGTGTAGCCGGGGCCACTGTCGGTGGCCGTGTCAAAGACGAACACATCCGCCCCCGCCCCACCGTGCAGCACATCGCGCCCCGCACCACCTGTCAGCCGGTCATTGCCCGTGCCGCCATACAGCACATCGTTGCCCTGATCGCCCGCCAGCACATCGTCCCCGGCGCGGCCCCACAGCGCATCGCGCCCGGTGCCGCCCAGCAGCAGATCATCGCCGCGCCCGGCCTTCAACACGTCATCGCCACCCAGACCGATCAACTGGTTGTCGGCGTCCGCTGCCGCCCAGTGGTGTTTCAGAATGTCGATCGTGTTTCCCCGGTCATCGCGCAGCGTACCCGCCGCATTGTCGCCCACCACAATCACCGACCCATCCGCAAAGCTGACACTGTTGGTGGTGGTCGCGCGCAGATCGCGGTCCAGCGTCAGGGTCGCCCCGTCAACCGTAAAGGCCAGCCCGCCATCGGTTTCGGCCAGGGCCACGCTGCCCGCCGCCCCCGATATAAAGCGCAGCGGGCTTCCGTCATCGGTGATGGTGAACAGGCTGGTATCCAGCGATTGCAGGACGTTAAAGGCGCCTTCCATCGTATCAACCTCGCTGCCCGTGGCCCCAACGGCCACGACTTCGCCTGTGTTGATGTTCAGATAGGTGCTGGACGCGGTGCCCAGCGTGCCCCCGGTAAAGCCGTAGTAGGTATCGCCGCCGATGAAGGCGAATTTGACCAGCCCAAGGCCAAAGCCCGTATCAATCACGTCATTCGCGCCGGTTGGCACAAAGTCGGTCATCTGCGCAAGGGATGCGTCGTTCAGCAGGGTCTTGTCGACCAGAAGGGCCTTGAGGAAACGCGTCATGTCGGCGGTGGTGGAGGCCACACCCGCCTCGCCGCGCAATTCCCATTGGGCGCGGGTCACATCAACCAGTTGCCCGGTCTGATCGGCCAGATAACTGGACAGGCGCGGGTCATCTGTGCCCAGCTGACGGAATGTATCTTGCATGCCGGCAGGATCAAAAATACCTGCTTTCAGCACATCAAAGAAGTCCTTGCCGGTTTGCTGTTCAATGATCTGGCCCAGCAACAGATAATTGGTGTTGGTGTAGAAGTATTCCACGCCCGGTGCGCTGATGGCAGGCAGGCCACGCGAAAGGTCCAGCGCCTGCTGCGGGCCGAAAACCTGATCCGGGTTCTCCAGCAGGGCCTTGACGAACAGCGGGATGCCGTCGGCGTCGCGGACTTCGGTATAATTGTCGATGCCCGATGTCATGTTCAGGAGTTGCCGCACCGTTACCATATCCGTATTGGCAATGCCCTGAATGGTGGCCGCCGACAAATAGCGCGCGGCAGGCGCGTCAAGGTCGATCTTGCCTTGTTCGGCCAGTTGCAGGATCGCGACCGACGTCATCAGTTTGGTCTGCGACCCGATCTCGAAGGTCTGCTGCGCGCCCGCGGGGGTATTCGAGTCAAAATCATTCACGCCAGCGGCCACCGATACGGTGAGCGGGCCGCGATCAATCTGAAACAACGTGGCGGGCGCGTTTGCGGTCGCGCGCAGCGCATCGGTTCCGGCACGAAGGGCTTGGGTCACGGCAAGCGGGTCGAAGGTAATCATCGGATGCTCCTGCTTATGCCCGGTTGCGGGCGTTTATCGATAAACGTGAAAATACTCATGCTTTTCGATAAAGCAAGAATTTTTATTGATAAACATGAAAAAACACATGATAAGCGTGACTGTTCAGAGGGAGGCGCTTGATGACAGACCCAAAGACTCAACGGTTGTTTCACTGGCTTGACCGGTCTTTCTGGTTGATTTGGCCAGGTTATCTCGTGCTGATCTGGTTGCTGGTACGCGAGGTGCAAAGCAGCCCGGCAACCCTCGCGGCGCTTGCCCCAGATCAGGCGGCCTGCCTTGCCGCGTTGCCGCAGCCGGCACTGTTCAGCCCGGCGGGGCGGGCGGTGTTCTGGGGGGGCTTTGCCGTAGAAATGGCGATTTACGCCATACTGCTGTTCATGGCGCATCAGGTCATACACCGCTGCGCGACAAGCCGGATTTTTGTCGAAGAGATGATAACGACCCTGCGGCGCATTGGGTTGATGATCGCGGCCTTCCCGCTGATTGACCTGTTGATCCAGAATGTCAGCGCATGGGCCTATGTGCAGACGGGCGACATGATCATTTTTTCCGGTGCATATGCGCTGAATGTGCCAATCCTTGGCGTCGGCCTTTTGCTGGTCACGATGGCTGCGGCAATGAAAATGGCGGTGCAACTGCACCAGGATGCAGAGCTGACGATATGACGGGGGCAGGGTGGTGATCCGGGTCAATCTTGATGTGATGCTGGCACGGCGCAAGATGCGGCTGGGCGAGTTGGCGGATACGGTGGGTGTGTCGATCCAGAACCTTTCGGTGCTGAAAACCGGCAAGGCGCGGGCCGTGCGGTTTTCGACGCTGAACGCGCTGTGTGCAGCGCTGGATTGCCAACCGGGGGATATTCTGGAATTTGATGCGACGATGCCGCAAGCGGAGGATGACTAGATGTTTGCAATGGATGGGCGCGTGGCGTTGATCACGGGATGCGGTAGTGCGGGGGGGATCGGTTTTGCCTGTGCGCGGATGCTGCAGGCGGCGGGGGCGAAGGTGGCGATCACGGCAACAAGCGACCGGATTTTCGAACGGGCGGCAGCGTTGGGCGTTTTTGGGGCCAAGGCAGACCTGACCGATGCGGCACAGGTGGCGCGGCTGTTTGATACGGTGACGGCTGCGCTTGGCCCGGTTGTGGTGCTGGTGAACAACGCGGGCATGGTGCAGACGGGAAAATCTGCCAAACGGGCAAAGGTGGGCGGGCTGACGGATGCGGGCTGGCAGCATCATCTGGCGTTGAACATGACCACGGTATTCAACTGCACCCGCGCGGCCCTGCCTGCCATGCAGGCGGCGGGTTATGGCCGGATCGTCAACATGGCGTCGGTCACGGGGCCGGTGGTCACGATTGACGGATCGGCGGGCTATGCGGCGGCCAAGGCGGGGGTGACCGGGCTGACGCGGGCGACGGCACTGGAATATGCGCGCGACGGGATCACCTGCAACGCTGTGCTGCCGGGGTGGATCACGACGGAAAGTTCATCGGCCAAGGAAATTCGCGCAGGCAAGGCAAGTCCCACCGGGCGGCCCGGCACACCGGATGAGGTTGCGGCCTGCGTGATGTTTCTGGCAAGCGAAGGGGCGTCTTATGTCAATGGCGCAATGCTGGTGGTGGACGGGGCGAACACGCTGATGGAAATGAAGGCCTAACCCCGCCCGAAGGCATACAGGAACTGCCGCCAATACCCCTTTGGCACCGGGTGGCCGTCAATGCCATAGCCGCTGGGCCATTTGCCATCTGGCAGGTGATGGGTGCCGAACAGACGGTCAAACAGCGGAAAATGGATGGCAAAGTTCACGTCAATGGCCTCACGCTCGATCCCGTGATGCCAGTGGTGAAAGCGCGGCGTGGCAAGGATGCCCGATAGCCATTTCGGTTCGACCCGGATGTTGGAGTGCAGGATCGACGAATAGACATAGACGATCAGGATATAGGCCTGAAGTGCGGTTTCACTGAACCCCGCCACGAACATCGGGGTTGCGGTCACGGCACGCAGGATGACCACCTCAAGGAAATGCATCCGCGCGCCTGCCAGCCAGTCCATCGTCTGGGCCGAATGGTGCACGGCATGAAACCGCCACAGCGCGGGGATGCGGTGAAAGGCGCGGTGCAGCCAGTATTGCACGAAATCGGTCAGGATCATGATCGCGATGATCTGCACCAGCAGCGGCAGCCCACCGAGGAAATTGCGCGTCGATAACAGATCGGTATTGGACAGGATATAGCCAGAGGGCGCGAGCGTCAGGAACGACAGCACCTGCACCATCATGGATGAGATCAGGTAGTAAAACAGATCCTCGCGCCATTCGGTGCGGAACAGGGTCTGATCCGGGTGCTGCGGGAACAGCCGTTCCAGCGGGATGAAGATGAAGCCAAGAAAGATCAGATTCAGGATAAAGAAATCAAGGCCAAGGAACAGCCCGCCGGGTTGCGCCACGTCCGCGCGCAGATGCAGCGCGCCAAGGACGGATGCCGTCAGCACAATTGCCAGCGTGGTCAGGGCAAGCGTGCGGTCGGGGCGCAGCACCATCGACAGGATGGCACAGGCGAAGGCGTGGATCAGCAGCACCATGATGACGATGCGGAACCACCCCGCCGCCGTGACGCGCTGCAACTCGGGCGTGGTCAGAAGGTCGGGAAATTGCAGGCAGATGGTCAGGGCAAGGGCGGCGACGGCGGCCGCAAGGCCGCCCGTGCCCGCGAGCCACCCTGTGCCAAAGCGGCGCTGATCGCGGGGAATTTCAAGTTCGGCCCGCAGTTTGCGACGGATATGCGAAATCATGATGTGCCCTACCTTGCCGATTTTGCGCAAGATTGATCCCGAATGTGGAGGAATTAAGGCATACAGCGCCGATTGTTTCCAATTTCGCGCCATTGCAAAACGCACAGGATGGGCAATATTGCCCATCCTACCCCGGCGATGTCAGCCTGCATCCTTGTAGTTCACCGACTTTGTGTCGCTATCGGGTGCCGATTTCTGTCGCCGCTGGATCAGCCGGTTCAGGCAGTTCACATAGGCCTTCACCGATGCCACCACCGTATCGGTATCGGCTGACTGGCCTGTGGCAATGCGCCCGTCCTCTTCCACCCGGACCGTCACGGTGGCCTGCGCATCGGTACCTTCGGTCACGGCACTGACCTGATACAGTTGCAGCCGCGCATTATGGGGCACCAGCATCTTGACCGCGTTGAAGGCCGCATCGACCGGGCCGTCACCTGTGGCGTCGATGGAATGATCGACCCCATTGATCGTCAACGTCAGTTCCGCCTCTTGCGGGCCTTCGGTGCCACAGATGACGCGCAGGCGTTTGACTTGCAGGGTATCGTGGACCGCGTGGCTCGCATTGTCCTGCACCAGCGCGATCAGGTCGTCGTCAAAGACCTCTTTCTTGCGGTCAGCCAGCGCCTTGAAGCGCACGAAGGCGTCGTTCAACTGATTGTCGGCCATCTCGAACCCCAGTTCGCGCAGTTTGGCCCGCAGTGCTGCCCGACCCGAGTGCTTGCCCAAAGGCAACGAGGTGCCCAAAAGGCCCACGTCTTCGGGACGCATCACCTCAAACGTTTCGCGGTTCTTCAACATACCGTCCTGATGAATACCGGATTCATGCGCAAAGGCGTTCTTGCCGACGATGGCCTTGTTGAACTGCACGGCAAAACCGGAAACGGTGGCCACCTTGCGCGAGATGTTCATGATCTTGGTGGTGTCGATCTGCGTCCGGTACGGCATGATGTCATTCCTGACCTTCATTGCCATCACGACTTCCTCCAGTGCCGTATTCCCTGCGCGTTCGCCCAGACCGTTGATCGTACATTCGATCTGGCGCGCGCCCGCCTCCACCGCCGCAAGGGCATTGGCCGTCGCCATGCCCAGATCGTTGTGGCAATGGGTGGCAAAGATGATGCCGTCCGCCCCCGGCACGCGGTCCAGCAACATCCGGATCAACGCCGCACTTTCGCGGGGGGCGGTGTAGCCCACCGTATCGGGGATGTTGATCGTGGTTGCCCCCGCCTTGATCGCAATCTCGACCACGCGGCACAGATAATCATGTTCGGTGCGCGTGGCATCCATCGGCGACCATTGCACATTGTCACACAGGTTGCGGGCGTGGGTCACGGTATCATGTATCCGTTCGGCCATCTGGTCCATGTCCAGGTTTGGGATGGCCCGGTG
>JANNKX010000047.1:0-3368 GCA_031396505.1 Rhodobacterales bacterium | reverse complement strand
GCCTTTGCCGATGCCGGTCTGGATGCCACTCTGTCCGACACCTGCACCGATCCCGCCATCGTGGATTTCATCATCTACGCGCCTTCCAGCACGCTGCAGGATTTCACCCCTTTCACCCGCTGCAAGGCCGTGCTGTCGCTCTGGGCCGGGGTCGAACGCATTGTCGGCAACGCCACCCTGACCCAACCCCTGTGCCGCATGGTCGATCCCGCCCTGACGGAAGGCATGGTCGAATGGGTTGTGGGCCACGCCCTGCGCCATCATCTGGGGATGGACGCGCATATCGTGAACCCGCACCATGTCTGGAACAACACCTGCCCGCCCCTTGCCCGCGAACGCCCCGTGGCGATGCTGGGCATGGGGGCCTTGGGTGCGGCCTGCGCAACCGCCCTGCGTGCGCTGCATTTTCCCGTGACGGGGTGGAGCCGCAGCCCCAAACCCGGCTGCCTGCATGGCGATGACGGTCTGACAGCAGCCCTCAAATCCGCGCAGATTATCGTGACCCTTCTGCCGAAAACGGCTGAAACCGAAAACCTGCTGAACGCGGCACGCCTTGCCTGCATGCCGCGCGGTGTCGTGATCCTGAACCCCGGCCGCGGGGCCATTATCGACGATGACGCCTTGCTGGCCGCACTTGATGCGGGCCATATCGGGCATGCGACACTGGATGTGTTCCGCACCGAACCCCTGCCAGCATCACACCCCTACTGGACCCATCCGCGCGTCACCGTCACGCCCCACATTGCCGCCGATACGCGCCCGGCATCCGCCGCGCGCGTGATTTCCGAAAACATCCGGCGCGGTATTGCAGGCGAGCCCCTGTTGCATCAGGTCGACCGCGCGCGCGGCTACTAAACGCCTTTACCTTTAGCCGCGGATACGCGGCCCCGTGCCCTTTTTGAACGCATCCAGCCTTGTGCGCGCCTCGGGCTGTGTGTTCACGATGCCAGCCATCATCGCCTCGGCATAGCTCGCGTCCAGCGCTGACATGTTGCCGATGTGGCTGACCGCCGAACAGATCGCGAAATTCGTCAGCGGCAGGTTTTCGGCCACCCGCGCCGCCAGCCCCATCGCCACCGCAAGGCTGGACCCGTCAACAAGGTATTGCGTCAGCCCGACATCCACCGCCTCAGCACCGCGATAGCTGCGCCCGGTCAGCATCATGTCGATCATCCGCGCCTTGCCAACCAATCCCGCCACCCGGATCGTCGCACCGCCCCCCGTGAACAGCCCGCGCTGGCCTTCGGGCAGCGCAAAATAGGTCGTCGCGTCCGCCACGCGGATATGCGCGGCACTGGCAAGTTCCAGCCCGCCGCCCACAACCGCGCCTTTCAAGGCCGCAATCACCGGAATGCCGCCATATTCCATCTTGTTGAACGCCTCATGCCAGCGCAGGCACAGGTGCATGAAATCCGCCGGGCTGCGGTCGGCGTCGTGATGTTCGACCAGATCAAGCCCCGCGCAGAAGTGATCGCCCGCCGCCGCCAGAACCACCGCACGCACCCCGCTTTTTGGCAGGGCCGCAAACAGCGCGATCAGCTCGTCAATCGCACAGGCATCCAGCGCATTGCGCTTTTCCGGCCGGTTCAGCGTGGCCACAAGCACGCCGTCATCCCGGCGGTCAACCGCAATGCGCGAAAGCGTCAGGTCATCCAGTTTCGTCATCATCGCATCCTTATCCGATTGCCCGCATCACAGAAACGGAATGTCCACCAGCCTGCCCGCCCCCGGCCCCCCGGCCCGCGCAACCGTCACTTCGGTACCCACCGGCACGCCTGCGTCAATCAGCACAAAACCGATATTCGCCTGCATGCGGTAAGACCAGACGCAATTCGTCAACATCCCGATCCGCCGACCATCCAGCAGCACATCCTCGCGCGCCACGCCCAGCGGTGCAGGCACGTCCCCCGTCAACACGATACCCAACTGATGCCGCGTGATCCCCTCCGCCTTGATCCGGCGCAGTGCCTGAATGCCGATCGTGTCATCGGGGACATCCAGATCAACAAACCTGTCCAGCCGAATCTCAAACGGGTTGGTCTGCCCGTCCGTATCCCCGCCCACCGATACCAACCCGCTTTCCACGCGTTCCGGCGTTGCAGGCGCACCCGGACCAATCCCCCACGGCTGGCCCGCCTCCTTGAAGATATTCCACAGCCGCGTGCCTTGCGTGCTGTCTTTCAGGTAAATCTCGAACCCCCCCTGTTTTGACCAGCCCGACCGCTGCACCGCCACAGGGATGCCGTCGATCTCCGTCTCGCGGAACCAGAAATAGCGCAAGCCGCGCACCCAGTCGCCCACCACATGCGCCACCACATCTTCCGCCTTAGGCCCCTGAAGGGCCATGGGCGATACATCCGGCTCGCAAATCTCAACGTTCAGGCCGCGTTCATGCGCAATCGCACGCGCCCACAATTCCACATCACTGTCCGCAATCGACAGCCAGTACAGATCGTCCGCGCGTTTCAACAGGATCGGGTCATTTATGATCGTGCCCCGATGATCGCACAGCGCCACGTATTTTCCCTGCCCCACTTTGCACGATGACAGATCGCGCGCTGCAAGGATCTGCGCCAGCCGTCCCGCATCCGGCCCTTGCAGTTGAATCTGGCGTTCCACCCCCACATCCCATTGCGATACCCCGTTGATCAGACGCCAGTATTCGCCCTCCGGGTCGCCATAGGATGTCGGCATCACCATCCGGTTATAAACATTCGCCATTTTCAAACCGTCCGCCATCGCGGCTGCAAGAAACGGGGATGGCCGGATACGCGAATTGGGCTGAAACGAAAACATGGGCTTCTCCTGTGATGGCGCAGTTGATGCCGCTGGCCCCGCCTGCGCAAACGACGTATTTGATGCCTATGCCCTTACTTAAAGTTATGCTCAGGTTGGTGTGCCCATGTTCCGCGATCTTCCCCCCCTGACTTGGCTGCGCGCGTTCGAGGCGTCGGCCCGCCTGCTTGGCTTTACGGCTGCCGCGAACGAATTGCACATCACGCAGGCCGCCGTGTCAAAGCATGTGAAGTCGCTGGAGATTCATTTGCGCCACCAGCTTTTCCTGCGTCACCCCCGCAGTCTTGAACTGACCCGCTGGGGCGAGGCCTATTTGCCCAAGGTGCAGGATGCGCTTGATCGCCTTGCCATCGGCACGCGTGAGGTGTTCGGCACACGCCGCACCGATGTGCTGACCCTGCGCTGTGCTGTGTCCTTTGCCACCAACTGGCTGGCGCCCCGCCTGCCTGCATTCCTTGCGCAATACCCCAAGACCCGGTTGCGCATCCTCTCATCGGTCTGGTCCGATCCGTTTGATCCCACCGCTTTTGATCTGGATATCCAGTATGGCACCGGCACCTTTGCCAATGCGC
>JANNKX010000010.1:0-8379 GCA_031396505.1 Rhodobacterales bacterium | reverse complement strand
TGAGCAGGCTTGCGTAAAAGCCGTCGGCATCGGGGATGTTGGGCGTGGTGATCAGGGTCATGCGGTGCCCCTTGCGGTCTGGATGGCGGCGGCGATCTGTGCGGGTGTGGCGCTGTGCCAGCGGGCGGCGACGATCTGATCGGGGCGGATCAGGTAGATGGCCTGCGGGGCAGTACCGAGGTAGCGGGCGCGCAATGTGTCGGTGAGGGCGGGGTGCAGCGTGGTTGTGCCGGGGAGGTCGACGCGCGCGCCAAGGGCGAGGATGGCAAAGCCGCGCCCGATGCCTTCGGTCAGCCAGCCATTGCCGATGGGGGCATCGGGGGCGACGGAACCGGGGCGGGCGGCATGGGGCAGGTCGGGGACATCGTCAGGCAGCGGATAAGTGCAGGGGCGTGACAGGCGGCCGGAATTGACCATGGGTTTGGCGAAATCGGCGCGGGAGGCAAGGGTGAGGGTGGCATCGCGGAACAGGCGTTCGGCCCCGGCTTCGGGCGACATGAAGCGCGTGGCGCGTGAGGAGTTCAGCAGGTTTTCATCCGCCGCATATTGGCGTTCAACGTCATAGGCTTGCAGTGCCGTGGCGGGGGCGCGGCCATGGATGACATCGGCCAGCCGCCAGCCAAGCGCATCGACATCCTGCAAACCGCCATTGCCGCCGCGCGCGCCGAAGGGGGATACGATATGGGCAGAATCGCCCGCAAAGATGACGCAGTTTTCGATGAAACGGTTCAGGCGGTGGCACTGGAAGGTGTAGATGCTGACCCAATCGAGGCGGAAATCATCATGGCCGACAACACGGGCGATGCGGGGGCGCACGTTTTCGGGGCGCTTTTCGATATCGGGGTCAGTGTCCCAGCCGAGTTGCAGATCGATCCGGTAGATGTTGTCGGGCTGTTTGTGCAACAGGGCGGACTGGCCGTTGTGGAAGGCGGGTTCGAACCAGAAGCGGCGTTCGGATGGAAAATCGGCCTGCATTTCGATATCGGCGATGAGGAAGCGTTCCTCGAACAGCTCACCCTCGAAATCGAGGTTCATCATGGCACGGATCGGGCTGCGGGCGCCGTCGCAGGCGATGATCCAGTCTGCGTCCAAAGTGTAGCGGCCATCGGGGGTATCGAGGGTGATGGTGGCGTGGTCGGGGTGTTGGGTGATGCCGGTGACACGGTTTTTCCAGCGCAGATCGACGTTCAACGCCATGGCGCGGGTCACAAGGTAATCTTCGACATAATACTGTTGCAGGTTCACGAAGGCGGGCATCTTGTGGCCCGCCTCGGGCAGCAGATCAAAATTGAACACCTCGGTCTCGCGGTGAAAGGTGCGGCCGACCTGCCATGTTACGCCCTTGGCGCGGCACGCCTCACCCACGCCCAGACGATCCAGAATTTCAAGGCTGCGCTTGGCCCAGCAGATCGCGCGGCTGCCGACCGACACGACGTTGTTGTCATCGACCACCACGGCGCGGATGCCGTGTTGCGCAAGGTCAACGGCAAGGGCAAGGCCGATGGGGCCCGCGCCGACGATGATGACCGGGTGCCGGGGTTCCGGGACGGTCAGGCCGGGGGGTGGGGTATAGGGGAAGGGGCGGTAGTCGTAAGGCATCAGGGATGCTCGCGTCGGATCAGGCGTTTGATGGACCGGGTGCCGAGGTAGCCGAAAAGGAGTGTGGGCAGGCCCACAACCTCGATCAGCACAGGCCCGCCGGGAAAGCCGCGATACCAGAGGGCGAAGAGCATCAGGGCGAGGCCGAAGAGGCTGGCGGCCAGCCAGAATTTCAGCTCACCGCGCGTGGGGCCATAGCGGAAGGGGTTGGGGGTGGTCATGGGGTTGGTCTTTCGATGAAGAACAAGACGCCTTTTGCGATGCCCCCAACGACACGCAGGACGGTCCCGCGTTTGAGGAACCAGTCAGCGACCATACCGCTGTGCGTTGTATTTTCCGTTTGTAGCGCCAGATGCAGCACCCGGTTTTGGAATTCCAATCGTTTACGGAGGAAGTATAGAAGGCTTTTCCAGAAATCAGGCTGCGCGATGGTAACCCTGAGATAGATTGACAGAGTTATCAGAATGCCTGCCGTGATGGCGACCAGACCCAGGGTCAGCACGCCTGTCGCAATCTGATCCAGTATTGCCATCATCCCTGCAAATCCGCCCACATCTGTTGGTCGCGTTCCGCCGTCCAGATGCGGGGCGTGTCGATACCCCGCGCCTCGTCATAGGCGCGGGCGACGTTGAAGGGCAGGCAGTGTTCGTAGATGGCGTAATCGGCGAATTTGGGGTCGCAGGCGGCGCGGGCGGCATCCCATGCTTCCTTGAGGCTGCCGCCACGGGCGGCCACGCGGGCGACGGGGCGGTAGGTGCTGTCGACGAAATCGGCGGTGGCGGCGAGGGCCCTTGCCACCATATCGCGGCCCACAAGTGCCGCACCGCGACCGGGGGCGATGGCTGCGGGGTCATAATCGGCGATGCGGCCAAGCGTGGCACCCCAGTCGGCAAAATGCCCGTCGCCGCAATAGCAGGCCGAATGGTATTCGACGATATCGCCCGTGAACATCACCTCGGCATCCGGCACCCAGACAACGGCATCGCCTGCGGTATGGGCGCGCCCCAAGTGCATGATATCGACCCGGCGTTTTCCCAGATAGACGGTCATCGCATCGCTGAAGGTGGTGGTCGGCCATGTCAGGCCGGGGATGCTTTCATGCCCCTGAAACAGGCGGGGAAAGCGGCCGAATTCGGATGCCCAATCCTCTGCCCCGCGTTCGACGACCATGGCGCGGGCGGCGTCGGACATGATGATTTCGCGGGCATTGAAGGCCGATGCGCCAAGGACGCGGACGGCGTGGTAATGGGTCAGTATGACGTGGGAAATGGGTTTGTCAGTGACGGTGCGAATGTAGCCTACGACCTTTTGCGCGAGGCGCGGGGTGGCCTGTGCCTCGATCACCATGACAGAGTCATCGCCGATGATGACGCCGGAATTGGGGTCGCCTTCGGCGGTAAAGGCGTAAAGACCGGGGCCGATTTCGGTGAAACTTGTGGCTTTTTCGGCGAGATCGCCCTGTGATGCAAAGGCCTTGGCCATTATCCCCTCAATTCCGCTGGACGGGCAATAAAACCCGTGATTCCCTGGTGCGCATGACAAAACGCATCACACCCTATGTCGTTGTATTCGCCATCATCGCGCTGACGGCGGCCTATCTGTTGTGGATCGGACGCGAGCCGATCTGCAAATGCGGCTATATCAAGCTGTGGCATGGCGTGGTGGTCAGTTCGGAAAATTCGCAGCATATTTCGGACTGGTATACGCCGTCGCATATCATCCATGGGTTCTTGTTCTTTGGCGCGTTGTGGCTGGTGGCGCGGAAACTGGCCCTTGGGTGGCGGTTGGTGATTGCGACGGTGATCGAGGCCGCGTGGGAGATTCTGGAAAACTCGGACATGATCATCGAGCGGTATCGCGCGGTGACCATTTCGCTGGATTACTATGGCGATTCTGTTCTGAACGTGGTCGCCGATATCACGGCGATGGTGATCGGGTTCTTCCTTGCATCGCGGTTGCCGGTCTGGGCGACGGTGGCGTTGATCGTGCTGTTTGAGGCGGTGACGATCTGGCTGATCCGGGATGGGTTGGCGTTGAATGTGTTGATGCTGCTTTATCCGCTGGACAGTGTGGCGGAATGGCAGGCGGGGCGATAGGCTGCTACTGGCCCCCCCACCCCATCCCGCCCCCACAGTGGGGGGAGGGAGGTGTGTGTTCTGATGGGGTGCGCGCGTCATTGCGGCCAGTCTTTCAGTGCAGGGGTGATGCGGCCTGTGCATTCACCAAAACCGATGCGGTAGCCGGGTCCGGTGGCGTGGCCGCGCAGGGTAATGGTGTCGCCGTCCTGCAGGAATGTGCGGGTGCCGCCGGTAATTTCCAGCGGTTCCTTGCCGCCCCATGACAGTTCCAGAAGGCTGCCGCGATTGCCGCGTTCGGGCCCGGATATGGTGCCAGAGCCCAACAGATCGCCGACGGCCATGGGGCAACCGCTGGAGGCGTGATGGGTCAGTTGCTGGGCGGCCGCGTAGTACATTTCGGCATAGTTGGTGCGGCTGATGGTGGTTTCACTGCCGTTTTCAGGCGTAAGCGCGACCGTGACGGCGATATCATAGAGCATCGGCCCCGGTTCGCGCAGATAGGGCAGCAGGGGCACTTCGCGGGGCGGCGTGGGGGTGCGGAACGGCTCTAATGCCGCGCGCATGACGATCCACGGGGAAATCGTGGTGGAGGTCGCCTTGGCCTGAAACGGGCCGAGGGGCTGATACTCCCACGCCTGAATATCGCGGGCGGACCAGTCATTGAGCAGGACATAGCCAAAGATCATCGCATCGGCCTGCGCGACGGTGATGGGGCCATCGGATCCTTGACCAACGACCGCCCCCAATTCCAATTCGAAATCAAACCGGGCGGAGGGGGTGAATACAGGCACATCGGCGCCGTGCGGTTTGATCTGGCCCCAAGGGCGGCGCACGTCGGTGCCACTGACCACGACGGAGGACGCGCGCCCGTTATAGCCGATGGGGATATGCAGCCAGTTGGGCGGCAGGGCATTGGCGGGATCGCGGAACATCGACCCGACGTTGAAGGCGTGGTGGCGACCGGCGTAGAAATCGGTGTATTCGGACACAAGGAAGGGCATGTGCAGCGTGGCGTTTTTCATCGGGACAAGGTGGTCTTCGATGACGAATTGCTTGGTGGAGTCTGCCGCCAGCATGGCGGTGACTTGTGCGCGCAGATTTGACCAGGCCTCTGGCCCCAATTCCATACACTCGTTCCAGAATGGCACGTCAAATACCGGGTGATCGGCGAGGGTAAGCAATCCTTCGGCCTCCAGTGCCGCGACATCGAGGATCATGTCGCCGATGGCGATGCCGCAGCGTGGCGGCAGATCATCGGAAAACACGCCGCAGGGCAGGTTGTTCAGCGGAAAGTCGGTGTCGGGCGTATTGGCGGAGGGCAGCCATGAACGGCGCAGGGTCATAGGGTGATTTCCAATCCGTCATGGCCAAGGGTGACGGGGCCACCCCAGACGGATGCGGCGCGGCCCAGCCAATCGGCGGGACCAAAGCGCGGATCGTCGACGGGGACAAGGTGGTTCAGCACAAGGTGCCCGACGCCCGCATCGCGCGCGATTCTGGCGGCATCATCGACGATGGTGTGGCTGGCGTGCAGATGCGCGCGGAGTTTTTCGCCGCCACCGGTTTTTTGCAGGATCACGTCGATGCCTTCGGGCAACATCGCCTCATGCACCAGAACATCGCATCCTTTGGCAAAGGCGGCAAGTGGCGGGAAATAGGTGGTATCGCCGGAAAAGGTGATGCTTTTGCTGCCGTCGAAACGGTAGGCCATCGCCTGATCGATGGGGGGATGTTTGACGCACAGGCCCTGCACCTGCAAGCCTTCAAACGCAATCAGGCCTGCGTCAATTTCGGTGATGCGCACCAGCCCATCCAAGGGCAGGCGCCCGTCGTCGACCACGCGCAGGTGATTGTCATAGGCCATGGAGGCCATGAACCCGTCCCAATAGGCCTGCACGCCCTTTGGCCCGTAAATATGAACGGGCGTTTGCAAACCTGTGACCCAGGCGGTATGGATCAGCGGTCCCAGTTCCAGAAGGTGATCTGAATGCAGGTGCGTGATGAAGATCGCGTCAAGATCACGTAAGGAAACACCGGCCTCGACCAACCCGCGCGTCACGCCCAGCCCGCAATCGACAACGATGCGCCGCCCGTCCAGTTCCAGCAAAGACGCTGTCGGCATGGCCCCCCGCGCACGCACGGATGGGCCACCCTTGACGCCCAGCAGGACAAGTCGGTTCATGCGGCGTCCGTATCCACGATGGTTTTGAAGCCGCCCCAGATCATGCGTTTGCCATCAACCGGCGCATCCTGAAAGAGCTGTTCCATCTTTGCATCGGCCATCACACGGGCCTGCACATCATCCCGGTGCGCGCGGTCGCGGTACGTGATGTAGGCGCAGACCACGACCTCATCCGCGGTCAGTTGTACGGAACGCGGAAAGGATGTGAGCGTGCCCACTGGCGCGTCATCGGCCACGGTTTCGACCACCGATAGCGCACCGTGCTGCAACCAGAGTGCGGCGCTTTCGTTTGCAATCTTGCGATAATCGTCAATCCGCGCGGCGGTGACGGGCAAAACGTAGAATTCGATGTATGACATGACGCTCCTCCGAATGCGCTGTGAATGACCGCGATGCTACTTCATTCCCGGCGTGCCGTCGAATTTCTTGCCCAGAGATTCCCAGCAGTCGATGTAATCGTCTTGCAGTGGCGCCTCGCGGGCGGCAAAGGCGGTCAGGTGCTGTGGGAAACGGGTTTCGAACATGAAGGACATCGTATTGTCCAGCTTTTCGGGTTTCAGAACCGCGTTCGATGCACCCTCGAACGCCTGTTTGTCGGGACCATGCGGCAGCATCATGTTATGCAGGCTCATGCCGCCGGGCACGAATCCCTTGGGTTTGGCGTCATAGATGCCGTGGATGTTGCCCATCAGTTCGGACATGATGTTCTTGTGATACCACGGCGGGCGAAAGGTGTTTTCGGCGACACCCCAGCGATCACGGAACAGCACGAAATCGATATTCGCCGTCCCCTCTACGCCGCTGGGGGCGGTCAGCACGGTAAAGATTGACGGGTCGGGATGATCAAACAGCACCGCCCCCACCGGGCAATAGGTGCGCAGATCGTATTTCAGCGGCGCATAGTTGCCGTGCCATGCGACCACGTCCAGAGGCGAATGGCCAATGCGGGTTTCATGAAACTGGCCACACCATTTGATGGTGACGGTCGAGGGCACCTCGCGGTCTTCAAAGGCCGCCACCGGGGTTTTGAAATCACGTCGGTTGGCCATGCAGTTTGCGCCAATGGGGCCGCGCCCGGGCAGGGTGAATTTCTGGCCATAGTTTTCGCAGACAAAGCCCCGGCAGGGGCCGTCCAGCACTTCGACCCGGTAGACAAGGCCGCGCGGGATGATGGCAATTTCCTGTGGTTCAATGTCGATGATCCCAAGCTCGGTGCAGAACCGCAGACGGCCTTCCTGGGGCACGATCAACAGCTCGCTGTCGGCGGAAAAGAAGTATGCGTCGGCCATCGACGCGGTGACCAGATAGATATGGCTGGCCATGCCGACCTGAATGTTCACATCGCCTGCAGTGGTCATTGTGCGCATGCCGGTCAGCCAAGTCAGCGGGGCGTCCGCATGCGGCATGGGGTCCCAGCGGTACTGGCCAAGGCTGATGACATCGGGGTCGATGTGGGGCGCGGATTTCCAATAGGGCAGGTCGATTTTCGCAAACCGGTGCGTGTGTTTCACGGACGGGCGGATGCGATAGCACCATGTGCGTTCGTTCTGATGGCTGGGTGCGGTAAAGGCGGTGCCGGAAAGCTGTTCGCCGTACAGGCCATAGGCGCATTTTTGCGGGCTGTTCCGGCCCTGCGGCAGCGCACCCGGCAGCGCCTCGGTTTCAAAATCATTGCCAAAGCCGGGCATGTAGCGGGCATGCAGGGTCATGCGGTTCCTTTGCGGCGGTGACATGGGTCAAACTATGCGTATATTTATCGTTGCATGTGCAACGAAGTCAATGCCGGAAACCTTTTGGCAATCCACAAGGCGTAGGCTGGCGTTTGGGCGGGGGCCCGTCGTGGATGAAGGGGTGTTGATATGAATGCGTTTTCTTGGTGCGATCCGGTGGTCACCGGGCAGTTGTCATGCCGCTGGATACGCGGTGGCAATGGGACGCTGACGCAGGTGTGGCAATGGTCGGCCGTGCGACAACGGCGCGGGCGGGGTTAGCGCGGTTTGCAGCCAATATGAAACAAATCGGCTGCAAACCAAGACATGAGACCGGTGTGTATGTTGCGGTTTGCGTATGATCCGGTGAACCAGATCAAGCACAAACCGCTTTAGGCAAACCTGCCGCGCAGCATCAGGGCGGCGGCGGCGGCGGCGGCGGTCGTTGCGGCGGTGGCAATGATCCAGAAAAAGCCGTGGTCGCCAACGGCAGGCAACACGCCCGCCAGCAGGATGGGGGCCGCAATGCCGCCCACAAGTCCTGCTGCGATGATGGTGGGTGTGACGCGGGGATCGTCGCCCATGATGCGCGACGCGGCCACGTAAAAGCCGGGAAAGAACAGTCCCGCGCAGGCCCCCATGGCCACAAAGAACACGGGCGCGTTGATCATGGCCATCGCCGCAACGACCGCCGCCGCCGCCGCCCTGATGCTGCGCGGCAGGTTTGCCTAAAGCGGTTTGCGTGTGATCTGGTTCACCGGATCATACGCAAACCGCAACATACACACCGGTCTCATGTCTTAGTTTGCAG
>JANNKX010000002.1:0-7854 GCA_031396505.1 Rhodobacterales bacterium | reverse complement strand
CTGTACAAGCTGGCGCGCGAAGGCAAGATCAAGGAATTCACCGGGATTTCAGACCCGTATGAGGCCCCGACGCAGGCCGAACTGGTGGTGGATACCGAAAACGTGGACGTGGACCATTGCGCGCATCAGGTGATCCTGAAGCTTGAAAGCATGGGGCTGATTGCGGGCTGATTTCCGGGGCGGTGTCCCGGATTTGGCACTGCATGGGGGCCACAACCGTTGCTGACACCGTTCTGCTGCCCCGCTTTGTCCATAGAATTACCGTATTGCCAGGATGCATTGTCGTCGGGCAATCCGGGGCAATGCGATGATCGCATATTTGACAGACTTTCTTTGGTTCAGTTGGGACATCCTGATTGATGCAACGCGCGGCATGTTGTGGCCAGCGGTGTTCTTTCTGCTGCTGGGCTTGCTTGTGAAGGGGCGTGCCTTGTTTGCCGACATGGCCCGCGCGATGGCCGAGGCGAGCTTGAATGTGCAGATCATGGTGTTCAATCTGATCTTCGTTGTCCCGCTGATAACAGTGTGTTCGATTGCGCTGATCAAGTTTGTGCGCATCGAACAGTTCACGCTGATCCCTGTGGCGGCGTGGGATACGTTGCCTGCCGCAATGGTCATTTTTCTGGGCATCTGTGCCGGTGATTTCGTGGGTTATTGGCGGCACCGGCTGGAGCATACGCCGCTGTTGTGGCCATCACATGCGGTGCACCATTCGGATACGGAAATGACGTGGCTTGCGTTGGAGCGGTTCCACCCGATCAATCGGTTCACGACATTTGCGGTGGATACCACCGCTTTGCTGCTGCTGGGCCTGCCGCCCTATGCGGTGGTGGCGTGCAACCTGTTCCGGCATTATTACGGCTATTTCATCCATGCGGATCTGCCGTGGACCTATGGGCCGCTGGGCAAGATCTTTGTATCCCCCGCAATGCATCGTTGGCATCACGCGGCGGATGTACAGGCGTTCAATACCAACTACGCGACGGTCTTTGCGCTGTTTGACCGGATATTTGGCACATGGCGTATGCCCGGGCCCTGCACGGCACCTTTGGGCGTGACCGATGACATGGCACCCACGCTTGTGGGGCAGCTGGCTTATCCGTTTACCGCGCGGGCCTATCGCAACCTGTGGCGGCGTCTGCGTAAAACGGCCTGACAAGTTCACTGGTCACCGACGGTGGCAATGCCAGTTCGGGCGCAAGGGCAGGGGTCGGAACCCGGCCCGGCGTAGTCCGACCAGCCAGGTGCCAGTGCCACCTTCGATGTGCAGGCTGTGCCTTGGGGTGCTAAAGCCTGTGGCGACTGACCCTGGTTCAGCCGATCACCCGCAACACGCTTTAGCCGACCGTTTCGTGTGACGTGGGTGGGCCGATGCAGACATTATCCCATAGGCCCATCCGTTTGAATGCCTGTTGGACATCATCGTCAGTCGGCTGCGGCCATATCTGATCATTGTCGATAAATCCTGCCGCAGACAAAGCGGATTTGAGCAGGGCCATATCCAGTTCTGCAAAGCTCAGGTCGTTGCGGGGGCCTGCGCTTTTGAGGTACCACTGGTTGCGGATGGCGTTGATGACAGTTGGTTCGCGCCCGGTAAACCCGGCGAGTTGAATGGTTTGCGCCTGCCAGAACCAGGTCCGTCGCAGCAGATAGGCAATCCGTTGCGCAGGGCTTGCGACAAACCCCAAAAGATGCGCCGCCGACCCATCTGCCACGATGATGTCGCGGGCGGCCCGAAAGTGGGCGATCTGAACTTTAAGACTGTGATCTTGCGGGTGAAAGATATGATAGCCCGCCGCCGCAAGGCAGGACTCGATGTGCGTTTCGCACAGGATCATGCTTGCAGCCTCGCCCAATCCTGATCGTGAGACATAGAGCCTTTCCGGGCCGTCTGGGGCGATGTCTGTCGCAAAGCGATTGTGTACAAAAGCGCGCATTTCCGGTGTCCCGGCGGAAATCGCGCCCAGACCAAAACCCTGTCCCGGAACGATCAACCGGTCAACCCGCACCGGGGCGTCAACGACGCGGACCGGAATATGGACGCCAAACATGTCCAGCAAGGCGCGCTGAAATGGCCTGAGCTTGGGGTCGCCGTTGGGACGTTTCTGCATGAACAGGACGCTATCCAGATCGCGCCGCAGCACATGCAGCGCCCAAAGACGTGAGGTACTTTCCGTCAGAAAATGGCCAAAATGACCAAAAAGTGGTCCCGCCCAAAGCCAGCGTCCGGTGATCTGTGGCGCGGTGACAGCCATTCGCCGGGGCGGCAGGGTAAGCCTGCGTTCGTGCCGCCATGTTGCACCCTGCGTGCAACATGTGCCGTCTGCAGGCAATATTCCTGCGTGCTGGCGCATGGCCGCTGACACCGGGGGATAGATCGTCGCATTGGTCAACCTATCGATCCGCCGCGACCAGCCGTCGGCCGGATCGGGCGCAATATGTGCGGGATTGCCTCGCCTGCTTCGCGGCATCACTGCCCCTTTTTGTATTTGTTCGACCCGGCCTTGCGGCGTCAAACAACCCGTTTCATCTGAACGGTCGGTTGGCTGTGATGATCTGCATGCCAATCTGGATTGGCAAGCATTTTGTTCTTCGGGTGCTGCGCAATCTGCAGGCCTGCGCGGGATCAATGGACGTTGACGGGGACCATATCGTTTTGCTGTGCCAGTGCGAAAGCCATCTTGCGGTCGGTGACCAGCGCAAGACGCTCGCCGTTGTTGCGATGCACGCCGTACAGAAATTCGATCCCCTGCACCTGTTCCTGAACATCGTCAGGCAGGTCTGCGACCGCAACAGCACGGATATAGACAATGTTCGATGTCCCGTCGGAAATCGGATTGTACTTGGCGTTCATGACTTAACCCTTTCCCTTGGATGACCGGATCGCAATCGTCTGCACCACCGTTTCCGGCAACTGCCGCCTGAGGTCGATGTGCAGCAGGCCATTTTCCATATTTGCACCGGCCACCTCGACCCCATCTGCAAGCACGAAACTGCGCTGGAATGCGCGGGCGGCAATACCGCGATGCAGAAAAACGCGGCCCTCGTTGTCATCGGCCTGCCGACCACGGACGACAAGCTGGCGGTCCTCAACGGTGATGGCCATATCCTGTTCGCCAAACCCTGCCACGGCAAGGGTGATGCGATAGGTATGCTCGCTCGTCGCTTCGATGTTGAAGGGGGGGTAGCCTTCGGATGCGGTTTTGGCGGTGCGTTCCACCAAGCGTTCCAACTGTTCGAACCCCAAAAGGAAGGGATGTGCCCCGAACGTAAGTTTTGTCATGCGTCTTGCCCTTGCATAAGCGACAATGGTTTGCGGCATCCCGATCGCGGCAATGCAGCCTGGCAAATATGGGGTGCGGTGGCCTGCCCTGCAACCCCAGTAAGAAGCGTTGCAGAATCCTTCACATCTGGAGGACGAAACACGATATGTTTTTGACAACACCCACCCGACTCGGCCGGAAATGCCCTTTATGAACGCGCCATCAGAACTGAATTTCGAAGAAATGCTGCGCATCCGGCTGGAAGTGCTGCGGCGCGAGCATCGCGATCTGGATGAGGCGGTGCATGCGCTGGAGGCGACGGGACGACCGGATCAGTTGACGCTGCGGCGATTGAAAAAGCAAAAGCTGGCGTTGAAGGATCAGATCACGCGGATCGAAGATCAGTTGATCCCGAATATCATCGCCTGATCGTCGTGATCAGCCCGATCCCGATCCCGATCACATTCCCTGACCTCAGATTGCGACTGCCACAAAGGGGCGATGCGGAGGCACGTTTTGCACTTGGCCGTGACCCCGCAATTTTGCGCATGTACGGTGTTGATCCGCAGTCTGTGCCGCCATGGACGCGGGCGGCTGCGAAGGTTTGGGTCGAAAAAGTAGCGGACGCCGAATGCGCGTGGATCGTTGAATACGAGGGTCGTTTGATCGGGGCCGTTCGGCTGCATCATTTCGATCATGGCGATAAGCGTGCCCAGCTTGCGATTGGGCTGGAGGATGCAACCATCCTTGGCCGGGGTATCGGGCGACGGGTCGTCAAAGCGGTGTTGGATTATGCGTTTCACGGACTTGGTCTGCACCGGGTTGGGCTGCGTGTCCTGGCGATGAATGTGCGGGCCATTCGGTGTTACGCCGCCTGCGGGTTCCGCCATGAGGGGGTTGAACGACAATCGGCAAGGATTGGCGATGAATGGCACGATGACATCATGATGGGTGTTCTGGCCGACGAATACTTCGCTGCGGCGCGCGCGTGATGCGAATTGCACTCATCGAACCCATGGCTATAGTGCCACTTCGTTGAAACGGGGGCGGATATGGCGCAGGTCGGGATCATCATGGGCAGCCAGTCAGACTGGCCGACGATGAAAGACGCGGCGGCCATGTTGGATGAGCTTGGCGTGGCCTACGAGACGAAGATCGTTTCTGCGCATCGCACGCCGGACCGGCTGTGGGACTATGGCAAAACGGCTGTATCACGCGGGCTGCGGGTGATTATCGCAGGTGCGGGTGGGGCTGCGCATCTGCCGGGGATGATGGCATCGAAAACGCGGCTGCCGGTGATCGGCGTGCCGGTGCAGACAAAGGCGCTGGCGGGGGTGGATAGTCTGTATTCCATTCTGCAGATGCCGAAGGGTTATCCGGTGGCGACGATGGCGATTGGCGGGGCGGCGAATGCGGGTCTGATGGCGGCGGGAATACTGGCGTTGCAGGATGCGGCGCTGGCGGCGCGGCTGGAGGCGTGGCGTGAAGCCCTTTCCGCGTCGATCCCGGAGGAGCCGTCAGATGCTTGAGGCTGGGGCCACGATCGGGATTCTGGGCGGCGGGCAGTTGGGGCGGATGCTGGCGGTGGCGGCATCGCGGCTGGGGTTGCGGGCGCATGTGTTCGACCCCGATCCGGGGGCACCTGCGGGGCAGGTGGCGGACCGGATCACAACGGCGGGATATGATGATCTTGCGGCCCTCGCGGCCTTTGCGGCGTCGGTCGATGTGATAACCTATGAATTCGAGAATATCCCGATGTCCGCGCTGGACGCGCTGGAGGCGATCCGGCCCATTCACCCGAACCGCCGCGCGCTGGCCACCGGTCAGGAGCGGATGGCTGAGAAGGATTTTCTGAACGGGTTGGGCTTGCAGACAGCGCCCTATGCCGCAGTGGGCAGCCTTGATGATCTGACAGACGCGATTGCACGGATCGGCACGCCCGCCATCCTGAAAACCGCGCGGCTGGGCTATGATGGCAAGGGGCAGGTGCGGATCATGTCACCCGGTGATGCGCCCGTTGCATGGCAGGCCATGCAGGGCGCGCCCGCGGTGCTGGAGGGTTTCGTGGATTTCAGCCATGAGGTTTCGGTGATCGCGGCACGCGGGCAGGATGGCAGCGTGGCCTGCTATGATCCGGGCGAGAATGTGCATCGGGGCGGGATTCTGCATACGACGACGGTGCCTGCACGGCTGTCGCCCGGCCAGCGCACGGACGCGGTGCTGATTGCGGCGCGCATCCTGAACGCGCTGGAGTATGTGGGGGTGATGGGGGTGGAGTTGTTCGTGACGCCGGGTGGGTTGATCGTGAACGAGATCGCGCCGCGCGTGCATAATTCGGGGCACTGGACGCAGAACGGCTGTGCGGTGGACCAGTTTGAACAGCATATCCGCGCGGTCGCGGGCTGGCCGCTCGGGGATGGATCACGGCACTGCGATGTGGTGATGGAAAACCTGATCGGGGATGATGTGTTGCGCCTGCCTGCCCTGAGCCGCGAGCGGAATGCGGCGATCCATCTGTATGGCAAGGCCGAGGCAAGGCCAGGGCGCAAGATGGGGCATGTGAACCGGGTGAAAACGGGTGTGAATTGACGGCTGTCAATTTCTGACTTTATGCAAATAAATCATATGTTTAAGTTTTTCAAACGGGGCAAGTTTAAGATTTTGTTAAGGTTTACCCATCCGACGAAACGCGGTTTTGGCATGTTCAACCTGCCTCTGGCACATCGGTATCGACCCCGCCTGTGGCCAGCTGCGCGCGGGCCTGTTCGGCCAGACGTTCGTATTTGGCGCGAAACATGTCGAGTTCGGCCTCGCCCAACTCCTCAAGATCCAGAAGGGCGTTATGCGCGCCTTTGGTGACGCGGATCAGCTCGTCCAGTTTGACCTGAATGGCTTGGGTATCGCGGTTCTGGGTGTTCTGGATCAGGAACACCATCAGAAAGGTGATGATCGTAGTGCCGGTGTTGATCACGAGTTGCCATGTGTCGCTGAATGCAAACAGCGGGCCTGTGACGATCCATGCCGCGATGATGCCGACAGCAAGGGCAAAGGTGATGGGCCGCCCGGCAAGGCGCGCGATGGTTTTGGAGGCGGTGGCGTAAACGGATGTGGCGGGCATGGGGCACCTTTGGTGAGGGAACGGGCCGGGAGTGTAGCATGGATTTAACGCGGGGGTGTTTGTGGTGCCCCCCACCCCCGGCCCCTCCCCACGGGGGGGCAGGGGAGGTACCCGGTGATGGCGGCGGTATTCAGTCGGCCAGACCATCCTGATCCAGCAAGGTGCGCCCGGCGCGGTCTTCGAGTTCGATCAGCCACAGGTCGGGGTCACGGGCGCGTTGACGGGCGAGGGTGGCATCAACATCGACCTCAGGCCCTGCGGCAAGGGTGACCCAGACGCGCGTGTCTGACATCAGATCAAAGCTGCGCTGAAACGCCAGTGCCTGCCCATCGAGCGTGGCCACCTTGACGATCACAGCACCCGCCGTGTCATCGCCGCGCGCGGTGATGTAGGCGGGAATATTGGCAAGCCGCAGGCGTGTGAGGTAGGCAGAAACCCAAACCCCGGCTGTCAGGCGGGGGGGCATCGGATCAATCGCCGTCTTTGAAGTTCAGACCCATTTCGGAATACCGCTCCGCCTCTTCCAGCCAGTTCGGGCGGACCTTCACTTGCAGGAACAGATGCACGGTGCGGCCCAGAAATTCGGATATTTCGGCACGGGCGGCTTGGCCGATGACCTTGATGGTTTCGCCACCGTTGCCAAGGACAATACCCTTGTGACCATCGCGGGCGACGTAGATCAACTGATCAATCCGGGTGGTGCCATCGGGCTTATCCTCCCAATTTTCGGTTTCCACCGTCAGTTGGTAGGGCAGTTCTTCATGCAGGCGCAGGGTCAGCTTTTCGCGGGTCATTTCCGCCGCGATCATGCGCATGGGCAGATCGGCGATCTGATCCTCGGGGTAGAACCATGGGCCGAGGGGCAACTGGCCCGCCAGCCAATCGCGCAGCTTTTCAACGCCGTAGCCCTTTTCGGCGGAAATCATGAAGGTTTCACGAAAGGGGAAGGCGTCGTTCATGGCCTGCGCAAGGGCGAGCAGGGATTCGGATTTGACACGGTCGATCTTGTTGATGGCCAATGCGACGGGCTGGCCTTGGGGGATCTGGTCGCGCATCCGGTCGATGATGGCCTGCACGCCCGATGTCAGGCCGCGATGCGCCTCGATCAGCAGGACGATGACATCGGCATCGGCGGCCCCGCCCCATGCAGCCTTGACCATGGCACGGTCAAGGCGGCGGCGCGGGCGGAAGAGGCCGGGGGTATCGACAAAGACGATCTGGGCCTGACCTGCCATGGCGATGCCACGGATGCGAGCGCGGGTGGTTTGCACCTTGTGGGTGACGATGGAGACTTTCGCGCCGACCATCTTGTTCAAGAGGGTGGATTTGCCGGCATTTGGCTCGCCGATGTGGGCGACGAATCCGGCGCGGGTGGGGTGGGTGGTGTCGGTATCATGCATGGTTGTGGGGCATAGTGGAAACGGCGGGGGATGGCTAGGTGTATTGAAGGTGGGTGCGGCCTGCCCGGCATGA